>NZ_JALBUF010000013.1 GCF_022606465.1 Sulfoacidibacillus ferrooxidans | reverse complement strand
CATCGACGTCGTAGTCACCAAAGATCATCACGGTTTCCTTGCGCACAATCGCATCCTGTATACGCGCTACTGCCTTGTGCATGTCGTGCATGAGAAAGGGGTCATGAAGTTGTGCACGTGATGGAGATAGAAACTCTTGTGTCGATGCTACGTCATAGCCACGCGCTGCTACAATGCGTGCAACGAGTGGGTGGAGTTGATAAGTCTGTGCGATGTGTTGAGCAAGTTCGATAGCTGCTTGCCTACCTATCCAACGTTTCATGAAAAGATCCCTCACTAAGTCTGTGTCTACTCAAGAATACACGAAAACAACGCTATCTGTTTTGTATTCTGATAGAGTTTACAGAAGTCATCTATGAAGATGAAGGATGGGTAGTCTGGGGTTTTATGTTCAAAGTGAATTGCAGAATAGACGTGCAGATTTTCGCAAGAAGTTTCTCTATAGACGCTTGGTCATAGACGCATCCTTTTACAAAAAAGGAACGAGGAGTTTGTCTTTTTTCTTGCACCTATTACGGCATAGCATGCACACACAAGATACAGACTCAGTTAGGTTCTTATGCGCTATTCATGCAATAAATATGTATAAATAGCGCATAAGAACAGGAGGGTCTTCTTGCACATTCGCCCCCTTAGGCGACAGAAGAGGGTCACACAGAATCAGACGCTGAACTATCCGAAGTACCGTTTTTATAATTCCTGATCCGTGGTGTCATGTAGGTTGCACATCCGACGACTACGGTTGCGCCTCCGGACGCCAACGTTAAACCCACCGTTCCAATATGCGTTGCCAGTAAGCCACTTAGCCAACTACCAGTAGGTTGTCCAAGCCCCGTGATGGGTCGAATTGTGCTGGATACTTTCGCTTGCATACGAAGGGGAACGATCTGTTGAATAATGGTCTTATAAAGTGGCTCGTATGGCGTATACACAAGACCATTTACCAACATGATGGCTAGTACCATCCAATACTGATGAGCAAACGCCAACACGACCGTAAGTATCCCCCATAGAACGATCACAGTCGCCATGGATGGTCCCATAGCCCATTTCCATGACTTCCTCGAAAACATAATTCCTCCAAGGAAAGAACCGACCGCAAATGCCGACCAAAGGAACCCGTACGCTTTTGCTCCCCCAAAGTGATTCTGAGCCATGAACGGCAACACGATGGAATACACGCCAAAGAAGAAATTGAAGAAGAAAGTCAGTCCCGCCAGTTGTAAAAGCAACTGACCATCTCTCAGCATTTTCACTCCATCTAGCAAATTCTTCGCGAGTTGCGCGAACGGAGTGCCGGGCGTATGTAGCGATGATGGGATGAGCGACATAAAAAGTGCGCAGATTACAAAACTCATCGCGTCAAGTATCAGAACAGGTCCGTAGCCAAGCCAAGCTACGGACAGCCCTGCAATTGCTGGTCCGACGACCAAGTAATGTGGAGATAGACATCATCGAAGAAATTAGCGGCTGTTCGTTCTTCAACCGGTAGCAGTTCGGCAATCAACTGGGAGCGTCCTGTGGAGGTCAGGGGCGAGACAACAGAACTGCATGCCAACAACACAAAACTCATCCAAATCCAGTGAGCGCCCACATGACTCATCCCAGCAATCCCGCCGTAAATCAATGCAAGCAATACATTTCCCACAACCATCAATCTGGGGCGTGAAAAGCGATCGCCTAAAACCCCCGCAAATGGATTTACAATAGCCGCTGGAACTCCCTTACAGAGAGAAATCAAGCCGACTGCGTCAAGAGAATGAGTAGTATCCAGTACCATCCACAAAACTGCGGCGGCTCCAAGTTCGCTACCAAAACCAGAAATGACAGAGCCCAACCACAAGTTTCGAAAGTGTTTGCGTCGAAGAAAAATTGAAATGCCCTCGTGTTCGACGCGCATCAGATCGCTCTCCAGTACCTGAGTGAGAAAAAGTCTTCATTTTTGTTAGATGCATATGCCTTTCTTGCTTTCGCAAATTTGAATCCTCTTGACTCATAAAACGGTATTCCTTTCAGATTCCCCTTGGCTACCGACACCCACTGATCTCGGACACCCAACCGCCTCAACTCGTCTGTAATTGCATTCAACAGCAATGTACCAATCCCCTGATATTTGCGTGATGGCTCAACGTATAGCACGAATAACTCACCGACTGATTCACTGATGATTCCTCCGCTACCAGCTCCAACTACTGTGTCTCCATCAACGGCAACCCACCATTCCCCACCGCGAACTTCATTCGAAACTCGTTCGGCATTATAAAATTCATCAACTATTCGTTGTATGTATTCGGAAGGGCGGAGTTCGGTGTACGTATCCCAATACCCACGAGTACATACACCACAAATCCCCTTCACGTGCTCGATGTCCGCATGCCGAACTTGCATAATGGCCCCCTTTACAAACATGTTGACTGGAAGAGTTACCTGTAATCATCTAGGTCACTTTCCGAATGTTCAATCCCCGTGATATACCACAAGAACCCAAAACACTTTTTTGTTGTATCAACAGCTTATCCACTTACCTTAAAGGCACTTCACGGAACTCGTCAACTAAGTCAGTCATCATAAGCCATCTATTTGAGTTCAGATACTATATAATGATGCAGTTGATATCCGTGTCCATGACGGCGTGTGTACCGCCTAGCCAATAGGAAATAACCTCGCGTTTAATTTTCAACCCAGAAACATGGTGTGCTCGTCGACGAAGCAGATTGGATTTCCAAACGGGTCATTGGCATAAAAACACCGTCTTCCCAAGGCTGAGTTTTGATACCTCCATCGACGGGGCACACCCCGTCTCCTTTATACGGTCATACACGTCTTCAAGATTACTTACGGCAAAATAAACGTGGTCTGGATTAGGTGGCAGGGTAAAGGAATCACCATCAGCTTTCGGGTCGAAGCATGCTAAAATCGTGCCGCCACAGTCAACATAGTGCCTCCCTGAAGAAACCCTCGCACCAGGTATACCAAAAATCGAAGCATAGAAATTAGAGGCTTGCTCGATATCCGAAACCGGCAAAATCACTCGGTATAACCGAACCATTTAGTCCCCTCCCGTGAAAATACTTCTTCAGGATAATGCCCGAGAGCGTCGGAACACGCGCCTCAAGCAACTGTATATTTATACATATAGTGCTACCATGGTGTAATTTTTTCAGCACCGATCTGTCAATGTAATCTTTAATAAATCGGAGGAATTGAATCAGTGAAGTGGAGTCAAAGAGGTCACTAAAAATGTGTATTTTTACAACCGAACAACCAAGACGTCCCGTTCATTCTTAATAAACTGCATGTCAGCATCCCGCGACACGAGTCCTAATTGTGCATCCATCGCAGTTGCTATAATTAAAGCATCAGGAGTTTTTAATTTTCTACCTTTATCACGCTGTTCGCGCCTCAAATCCCCTGCAGTTCTGGCTATTGTGGAGGTCACATCTATGCAGCGGCGCTCATTAAAAAGTCGCAAGCCATGTAGCTTCGGTTCTGACGGCATGCCACTAAGAACCTCACACTCGGTGATTACCGAGAAAAATAACGGCATCTTGTCGTTCACAGCCTGCTGAACAAATTCCATGACAATTGGCTCGTTAGCCAGAATGGCGATGGCGATATTCGTGTCGAGTAAATACCCGCGAATGGCGTTCAATTCCAGTCACTCTCACGCATCTGGCGTACAGTCTCCTCTAGTTGCTTAGCCTCTTCTGGAGTAAGAATTCCAGCCGACTCGAGAATGTCATCAACAGCGTACTCATCCTCTGACTCAACGGTTTCATTGTACAAGTTTACTGTGATTTTTCGACTGTCGAGATTAAGTTTGGAGAAAATCGTCCTCAACTGATTCACCGTTTCGTGATCAAGCTTTTTCGAAATGGACATGCCGTCCGCCTCCTTCATGAATGGGTATACTAACATTATAACTGAATTAAGCGACGGAGACTTCACTAATCAATTGATAAGCGGATGCGTCTTATGGAACTATCCTGCTCCGAAAGATAAGCAAACATCAAGATGCTTAACTGCGTAAATATAGAAAAATCGACAGGCAGCTGGAGTGACTACCAAATAGCTGGATTTCACCAACGCGTTCTTACTTGTTTTAATATTCGCCTTTAATTACAAAAAATGATCCACGAATTGTTCCAGCTAGTTTAGACTTCTGCCTAGCAAACTTAAATTTTCCTTCCAACTCTTTTGGTACCTCCATTCCCTCGGAAAGCTTTAAGCCAACAGCCCGTTTTTTAGAGTCATCTACCGTATACAAGACGTTGACCTCAAGACCATCCTCATAAAAAACATAAGTCCATTGGATATTTTCCACTTGAAAACGCGACGTTTCTAAAGGTCTAGCCGCAAACTGTATATCCCGTTCTTCTTTCAAAATTCGGTTCACATAATCAAGTGTTTCTTGGCTCTCACTAGCTGGAATAACCGTAAACTCATGCTTGTATTTGTTCATAAAATAACGGGCCTCGTTGGCACGTAAACCAGCAAGCGCTTCTACTATAGGTGAAGACTCTAAACCAACCGTAGATACATTTTTAAAATCAACGATATAGGACATTGACACAACTCCTCTTACCTTGGACTTCACTCGTATTGGTTGGAACGGCATAGCAATCATCTATTTTTAGTTACCATATCCCATCTCTCACGTTCATTATAGTCCTACTTCCTACGCTCTTCGGCCCATTACCTGAAGATCCGTTAGTCATAGAGCACTCGATAGTTATGCAATTGCGTCGGTAATCGTATCTTCGATTTAAGCGTCCGTTTCGCCCAACAAATCCAACAGACGCATTATTGGTTTCTCCAATCCTCGTCTCGACACAAAGGAACGCCTGTTTCTTTGGAGTAGATGACGTAAACTATTCCTTCTTCCCACTTGAAATATCCGAATCCATATGGCTCTCTCATGAATCGCTGAAGATGTGGTGGAACCTCGGCATCCCATAAACCACCTTTAATATCCACGGGGAAATTGTCTGTGTTTTCATTTGATGTGTGAAGGTATACGGCATTCTGTCCTGCATCATATTCATGGACCTGCACCCAGGTTTGATGAGGACGTTTCCAACCCTTGAGTTGCTTTTGAAAGTTCTCGAACGTCAGAAAGAGTGCTTTTAAGTGTTGGTCAAGTGCCCGTGCGTTTCTGTTTCCAAAGCCATGCCAATCTACATGCATATGCCACATATCATACCAATGGTCATTTTCTAACTCCAATTTGTAAGTAGGTACTTTTGTCAGCAGCTTCCTGTAGTACCTCCGCATTCCACGAAGTTTCTTCAGAATTAGTCCTCCCACCGTTGGTATATTGAGCATTTATGCAATGGCACTGATGTCAGTAAGCTGCCCGCTACTGACATAACCCAGAAAATACCTTAGTGTATATTTATGTACTGACCAATAAAATTCTTCTTGGAGATAGACCCCTGTTTAGGCAGTCGGATGACTTACAATCACAGTAGCGCTCATTCGCATCTTTGGACTAATCTAGACGCTTTACCATCTTGATGCTGGTTGGAATGTACCCCATTTTTGCATATAACTGATAAGCACGTTTGTTGTGCCCGAAAACATGTAAACCGATTGAACTGACATTCATCGAGGCAAGATCAGTTTCAAGAGCCATAAGTGCATGTGTCCCATATCCCTTGCCTTGAAATTCACTATATATCTGAATGATGTAAATAAACGCTGATTTCTCGCCATTCGTTTCTTTGACTGCATACCAAATCGCACCTATGACACCTGCTTCTTCGTGATGCAATGAGCACAGAAAATGCCCATTAGTGTAAATTCCATTAGGCAATAGTTCATTAGTTTCTTTAGCCGCTCGTTCAATCGATTCGGATTGTAACCATCTACCTTCATTTACATTTTCTTCGACATACTCTCTGATTGCCTCTTCGAAGAACTTTTCATATTGTTTTTCGGTCATTTGAACCAGACTTATCATTTATGTTCCTCCAACCAGTAATTACTGAAAATACCAAAAATAGCATTGTGTCGATATTGCGCTAATCTGCCCTTATGCGACATACCTGTGTCGTTGACAAGCGTGTATATTCATGCAAAAGGTGACTTGTTGTTTTGAATTATCGTCTCCTCCAGTAACCAATGGGACAGTCTACTTCAACTGTCCCTTAGAATCTTATCAACGAAAGCAGAGCTTTGCGAAACATTTCGACAATATTAGCCAGTGACGGTTGCAGCCATCTCGTCGTGGGCAGGACCTTGCATTTCTGTTGTACCCACTGAGCGCGCAAGTTGATAAAGCATGTACTGATTTAGACTTACGCCCTCCAATTTGGCTCTTGCGGCCAATTCGCGCTGAAGAGATTTTGGTAACCGCAAAAGGAACTTGCTCGGTTCAACATCATTTAGATTAACAGGTTCAGGAATTTCAATGCCATCCTGCAGAGCGCCATCGATCCAACAGCGTTTAGCGTCTTGAATCCTGTTCATCAGTTCAGCTAACGACTCAGCTTGTGTAATGCATCCAGGTAATTCCGTGATCTTTGCAACGTAGCCCCCAGAATGTGGATCAGGAATCACGGTTATAGCGTAGGGCAGTGCCATGTAGTAATCCAGATCCTTGTTCATTAAATCCACCCCTTTTGGCTGAGGATTTCAATAACTTGTTTCACGTAAACCTCTTTAACGTGGTTGCCATGACGAGGAACAACAATCTGATCTGTACCAAGGACATATCGATAATGACTTGTACCCTTGCCAGACTGTCTTCTCTCAAAGCCCGTGTTACGTAGCACTTTGTCGAGATCTTCGAACCGTACGGATCTCGGATGATTGCGTATGCTCTCCAATAATTTTCCCCACGGGCTCACGCTTTCACCTCGCGCCGAGCGATATCATATACGATATAATATCATGTTAAACTCGGAATTACCATCCTATGTTCTTTCTGTCGCATTCCGGCCCGATTGCGCAAGATTCCGAAAGTGTATGCCACCGTTTAATCATACAACAGGTGGGCGCTAATGACTCCTGAATTTGCGCGCCCGTATGCGCAAGTAGATTTGATGGTAATTTAAGCATAACGCACTCTGGTTTTACAGATTCTCACTTATAGAACGGTTCATCGTGACAGGTCATACGGCATGATTTTTATCCCACAATTAGATAAGCAGAATAAGCTTCTGTCTCACGCTCGACAGTACAGTTTCTGGAGCCGAACCAATATACGACGCTTCCCTCGCAAGCCAATCCACGCTCCGAACGTGATCGGCCAATACCACACCCGAGACAAGACCTTCTTCTGGCAAATTAACTTCAAACGGATATCCCTTTACTCGACTTGTGATTGGACACACAAGTGCCAGTCCGGCCGCCTCGTTGTAAGTTTTAGGAGATAGTACGAGGGCTGGGCGACGACCGGCTTGTTCGTGTCCTGCCTGGGAATAGAACTGAAGCCAGATGAAATCCCCACGATCCGGAGTATAGGTCATAGTAATTCCCGCCCCACCGTTCCAAAATCCGTCTCATCATGCCGATTGTCTCTCGTGATCTGTGTGACCAGATCCTCCAACGTGGATTCTTGCTTTTTGATGATGATCTCCCCATCTCGAAAGATCAATTCCACAACTTCTCCGTCAGAGAGGCTCATTTCCTCAGCAGCCATTACCGGAATTCTAATTCCCAAGCTGTTTCCCCACTTCGATACACGCGCCTGCATAGAAATCTCCCCTTTTCACGTTTACGCAAGGATATACATAATATATCCTTGCGTAAACTGTTTGACCACTGCGGAAGCGGTGGATCTCGCCCTAACCGTGGTTGGAGCTAAGGATTGTAGGAGTGCAGCCCTAGATTGATCACCTGCATCTTTGAACTAATGCGCCCGTTAGCCTAATATCGGAAGTGATTCAATATGTATTTTTGACTACATATGTTATTCATTTGAACAAGGTATTCTTTATGAATCCCTCTAGGAATTATCATTGTTTTCCACTCTGAGTTCCGCGACTGTTTGGCAACATACACAATCCGTTGACTCTTTACTCTGATTTCTATACACTAAAAGGCAACTAAAGGAGAGGAGTGATGTATGCTAATGAGGATGCCACATCGGTTCCCTGTGCTGTTATTTGGACCCGCAGTAATTCAGAATGGGATACGTATGCCCTTTTTCGGTCATCTCGTTAGCGTGCTTGCTCCTGACGGTGAGTAAATTCTCCGTGCAAGCGTTCTACCATAGAGCCGTTAAGGGTTGTTACCTTTAACGGCTCTTTAATTAACACAGAAACACTTGCAATTAAAGGGGATAATCTTGATGAAACAATATATTGACACAAATAGAGCCCGTTGGAACGAACTGGTCAGTATTCACAGCCAATCGGATTTCTATGGTGTGAAAGACTTTCTAATGGGTCGATCGACGCTGAAATCTATAGAACGGCAGGAACTGCCAAATGTCCAGGGCAAGCGATTGCTGCATCTACAATGTCATTTCGGTCTTGATTCTTTATCGTGGGCTCGGCGGGGGGCGAAGGTAACTGGCGTTGATCTTTCAGATAAAGCCATAGAGCTTGCAAAGGAACTTAACACCCAAGCTGGAATGGATGCTCAATTTGTCTGTTCTGATATTTTTTCGTTGCCAACGGTTCTGGACGATGAGTTTGACATTGTGTTCACTTCGTATGGGGTCCTTTGTTGGCTTGAAAACCTTAACGAGTGGGCAAAAATTATATACCGATACTTGAAGCCTGGTGGAACATTCTACATCGTCGAAGAACATCCCTTAACCAATGTATTTGATGTTGCTGAGGATGGCGAACTTAAACAAAGATACAGCTATTTTTCAGATGGCAACCCGCTTTATTGGGAAAGCAAACGTTCCTATACTGGAGATATTCAAGAAGTAAAAAATGCAGGGAGTTATCAATGGGATCACACGTTAGCTGACATTTTTGCGTCCATACTCTCATCTGGCTTGAATGTAGATCAGTTTCATGAGTTTCCGTACTGTATGTATAACAAGTATCCAGGGCTCATGGAAAAGCAGGAAGAGTATTGGTGGCTCAAACAAAACCATCAAATCCCTTTGCTTTTCTCACTAAAAGCCGTTAAACCTCTGTCACGATAGTCCACTGGAGGGTGCTCATTGAGCACCCTCCAGTGTTAAATTTTCTAACCATCTGCCCACTCACTATTTACAAAATAGTTTAGCTCGCTTTAGGATAATCCGGCCAAGATGTTCAATAAGTAGCGGTACTTATTAAATGAATATTCATGCAATTAAGGTTCGATCATGCCTTATTCGGGTCTCGCTCAAATGTATCAAGAACTAATAATCATGTCCGCAGTGGACAACGGACTTACTGTCTCTAAATAGTGGTCCTCCGCTTTCCAATACCTTGTTTTAAACTTCTCAATTTGTTCCCTGGTGCGTGCCGATTCACGTTGGAAACGTGTTTCTCTTTTACAATCCAGATACACAACGAAATCAAAGAACTGCCGCCACTCTTCACGTTGAAGAAATACACCTTCCATGATCACGATGCAATCGCTTGGTATTACAACCATTCTCATGGTTATTTCGTCACGTTCAGAGTCGTAAAACGGGAGATCTATTTCTAATGCGTCTCGTAATTTGCCAAACAAATTCTGCCTCAAATACCCGACATCCCATTGAAAATTGTAATACTCCTGCCACTGGGAAAATCCCGTGTCATATCGCTTCTTGCGTTCCACAATATGATCGTCAATATGGAAGACGCAAACATCTTGCCCCGTCTCGATTATACCTTGCTGCAATAAACTCACAACAGTGGTTTTGCCAGCTCGACTCAACCCATCGACACCGATGATGAGCCGTTCACCGCAATACCGCTCCAGAATGACGCTAACTAACTTGTCATAATTCCCTGTCACAGCTCCACCCCATATGCGGAAACTCAATTAATTTGAAAGAACCGTTATTGCAGACTACGCCCCGATAGCCCCATAACGATGACTTGTCTACACTGAATGTTTACGCAATTCCCGATGCAGCCGCCATCTTTCTTTCCCCCGTTACCTGAGGAAGGGAGCCTACTGCTGCTATTGTATTCACCCGCAGTTAAAGATAGAAAATCACCAATTCAGTGAGCATTAACCAAGTATGTCCGAAAACAAGAATGAAAAAATTTCAGGAACCCTTTTTCTAAAGTCTTCGTAATTATGTTTTGCATCAGAAACGACTTGGAATTTTGTGCGAGGAATTTTGTTTCTCAAGATTTCATATACGGCTTCGTTTGAATTTACAAAGGCAGTACTAATACTGTCTTCTTCGCCTGCTTCTTTTGTTCCGCAATCCAGATAAAATTGTTCGATTGAGGACATATCAGATTGACGAAGCAAGTTCTCAATTTCTTCCTGGTTCCGATAAAAAGCAGAAGACACGCCAGCAACCCTTGTGAAAATATGGGGATAACGGCAGGCAGCAAAAGTAGAAATGAGTCCCCCTAACGAGACTCCACCCATGTAGGTCTTATTTGGGGAAGTGCGGTATTTATGATCCACAATAGGCTTCAATTCATGTACGATAAAGTCAACGTACACTTCACCCTTTCCTCCTAATGCGCTGTCATCACCTAGAACCGCTTTACTGAATGCACCATTTACCCAAGGACAGTATTCGTTCACTCTCTCTTCACGAGACACATTTGCATCAATACCTACCACAATAAGTTTCAAGCCAATTTGCTCCAGATAAGATTCTAATCCTAAACTGACCCCACCGATGGCTACTTTGTCACGAAAAACGTTTTTTCCATCATGCATGTATAGCACTGGATAGTTCTCTTTGCTTGTGTAATAATTTTGTGGCAGATAAACTCGGATAGTTCTCTCTATGTTGAATGGAGTGATGAGAATTGAAAACTCATCTAGCATTGAGACACCTCCCCGTACGTTCATTGACTCAAATAAAGCTATTATACCAGTGCATTTGGTAAAATTGACGGAATTTCCTTCTTAAACTCTTCTGCTCCGAAAGCTTAATAAAGCTTAGGGTTTCACCCATGAATTTTTATGCAAGCGCACGAAGGTATTAAAGTCTCTTCTCCAAAATGATTTTCGGTTCTCCCTTTTCGTCGGTGTACGTCCCAACAACATCAAAACCATGTCTCAAATTTAAAATGAGCATGCTTCGCCATTTGTTTTTCGTTTGTGTGCGTACCACATCGTATCCTTGACTTTCACACCATACATGTTGTCTTCTCATGAGTTCTGATGCTATCCCTTGACCTCGGTATTCTGAATTTACACCACCTAACCAACTGTAAAACCGAGTTCTACGGTCTTGATAACCGATTTTATACCCGACGACGTGTTCGTTGTCTAAGGCAATAAGCACAAGAAAAATGGGCCTGACATACAGTTCTTCCTTTATGGAATCAGGACTTTTTAACTTGAAGATGGTACTATGCAATGAACACATACTCTGATACCAATCAGATTCCACTTCCAAATTCGTAAAAGCCTTGTATTCCATCATATCCTCCTCATGAAGCGCCATTTCAACTGGCTATTCTGGTTTTACCGGTTAAACCGCTATTGCGCAAGATCCCGAAAGCGTACGCAACCGTATAATCATACAACAGGTGGGCCTAATGGCTCCTGAATTTGCGTCCTCTTATGTTCAATAGCAAATATTGCATTTAACCAAATACAGGATCAGCGATTCCGTATAGTTGGTCACGTTTTCCGCCAAGGTCTTGTGCATTAAGAATCATGATTGGAGATACCATTTTTTCTTTAAAACCATACGTTAAAAGGTCTTTCATAAATCCTTCTTGTTGGCTTGGAACGTCAATACGCACTAAACCTGACCAACCCGACACCAAGTTTTTTATAAGCATTAGTGCGATATTATGTGAGTCTGCCACTATTGGACCGACCACGAGTACATTGTTGCGATGAACTGCAAAACCGAATCCTATAATGGTATTTTGCGAATTCCTTACCACATAACCACAATCCATATTTGAAAAGAGAACAGGATACAATCGATCTCGATTCGCACCAATAACGGTCTCATCTAATTCAATGAGTTGACCGAGGTCTCCTTCGTCAACATGGTCTACCTGAAAAGACTCGTTAACTCTGATATCCTCAACCGACTCACTGACTTCAAAACGATGTATATTCCCAATTGCTTGGAATCCAAGCGACTCATATAGAGGAAAGCCTTGTGCTGTTGCAACTAACATAACTGGTGCCCCAACCCGTTCGGCTTCAATTAAGCAATGTTTCACGATGCTTTTACCAAGACCCATTCTTTGGAAATCCGAATGAACAATAACGACACCCAAGGAAGCCAGAGCAGAATCGTAGATGTAAATCCCCGCACTTGTAACTAAGTTCCCTTCAAACCGATAACCAAACATCTTACCAGCAGGAGAAATAAATAAGTTCGTCTGTCCTGTCGTAAAGTTCCATCCAACACTTTGAGCTAAATTCTGAAAAGCAGGACCGTCATCCTTAGTTATCATGTCGATTGCAAAATCTTGATACATCGCTCTGACTTCTTTCTATAGCAGAAATTTCAGTATATTATCACATGTTAAAGTATGGGAATTTATGCTCTTTCGATCATCAATATTTTTAAATGTACCACATTATTCAGTCGGAAGGTACACCTTTTCCCATGAGCATTTTCATGTAAAAACACCGCCTATCCAGGGGTACAAGGTGTTCATCTTGCTTTATCTATTCGTTCTTCATCTGCTCAACCACTTCGACGGAAAGACCTGTGACTTTCGATATTTTCTCCACTGAATCGCCGAGTTTTAGCAACATACGTGCGATATCCCTTTTTTCCTCTTCATGACCTTGTTCAAGTCCTTTCTCACGGCCTTCTTTAATTCCCTTATCTTCAGCCTCTTGGATGATCTCTCTTAAAATATTCGTCATTTTCAACGCCTCTTTCAATCGTTTTTCTTGTTCCTCCGTCATCATTCGACCACTAATCCCAAGCATCACAATGGTTGTCAAACTCTGTTCATAGGAATCAGGAATCAGGAATCAGGAATCAGGAATCAGGAATCGCTTGGATGAGTCGAAAGTACGTTCGAACGCGTCCTCTTTCGTCATTCGCTCATACCGCATATGCAGAGCAAAGGCTAATCGCATCCGATCTTGGTCGGTCCAATCGTCATGTCAAATGTGTTGTTCGATCTCATCCAACATATGATCACCATCGAAGTGGCTTAAAAATACATTTTCTACCTGTTACTGAATCGTGCCCGCATCCACCTGTTCTGGTGCATCCTTCACTCCAGAAGTGTACAAAACAATAGTACGAATAGGTACAGTATAGGTCTCATGAAGTAAGCTATCGCAGAGCAAAAAGTGATGCACATTTGGTTTTTGAATGGATTGAAATTCAAGGTGCAAGATGCCCCATCATCCACTTCAAATACCACGTCTGCAAAACTTTGTTTCATGTCAATTTTGGCACATTCGGTTGAGAGTGCTTGCACCACATGCACGCCTTCGATTTTCAAGGCAGATAACGCATCGTAAGGGAGGACGCGTGAAAGATTCTTTAGTACCAGATCTTGTGTATGTCTTGGCTTGTGCATGATGTCTTATTCCAAGGGTTTCACCCTTCTTTCAGTATAAGCAGCAAAAGCCCCCTTGAGAAGAAGGCTCTGACTGGTTACGATACTTCTACCACGTAATCCAGCACCTCCTCAGACCGCACAAAACCTTTGTGCGCGTCAAAAGTGATTCCCTTGGAGTAATCTTGCGCGAAATTGGATCATGGTTTCAAGTGATGGACATGCATGTTTGAAGAAGATATACTTACAGTATTAAATTCTAATTTTCCGACAACTACAAGAAGTGATGAGCATGAGAGAGACTATACGCTTTAAGAAGAACAGCCAGGTGACGATACCAAAAGCTATGGCTGATGAGCTTGGACTTCAGGAAGATGATCTTCTTGAAGTTCACCTTGAGGATGGAAAGATCGTACTGATTCCGACGGTGGCCATTCCCAAAGATCAGGCCTGGTACTGGAGCGAGGAATGGTAGTCTGAGGAGAGAGAAGTTGACGAGCAGATAGCACGGGACGGGATCACAAAACCATTGAGGGCAGATGAGGCATTGTCAGTTTTGGATCGCCTGATGAAGCACAATGAACAGTGAGTTTCAGCTAAGCTACACAGATATATTTTTTAAAAATTTATAAAATATTGATCGAGAAGCCCAGTTTGTGATTCGCGAAGCAGTGAAGCTGCTGGTGACCGATCCAAGGCATCCGTCACTTAGAACCAAGAGTGTTCAGGGGACACGGGGAGTTTTTGAGGTCAGCGCTAACCTAGACCTTAGGATCACTTCGCAATATGAAAGCAATGGTGTTTTCTATCTCCGCAACTGCGGGCTTCATGATCGTACGTTAAAAAATCCATAGCTTTATCATGTTTTTCCCTTCTCTACAAGTCTCTCAAAAAGGACTGAAACGCAATGAATGATATGATCATCCAATGCGTTCGGGGGGGTTTCTCTATCTATAGCTTTCTTGACAGTCTATCAAATTCCGAGACTAATAGGAGTTTGACAAATTTCAGGGTGTTCCCTCTCGCGCCTGCCTCCGTAGCCCTTGAGCTCTCCAGCCAGTCCTTTTGTTCACGTAAGGATATTGAAATAGAGTTCGTTTTTAGATTTTTTGACGTTGTGTTTCAGCATCCTTTGACCTAAATTTGACAAGTTAAGGTCTTAACGGACGATTTCCTTCGTTTCGTGAGCAGACCCCTAATACCACATTGGCAACTATATGTTTGGCTGAACATACGTGTATTCTCCATTAGGCCACTGTGTTACTGTAACAAAATTAGCTTCATTTGGTGGATAATATCTACCTGAAATATGATAATTAATACTCCAATCTTTGATTCCAAAAAAATTTAAATATCTTTCTGAACCAAGTAGCCGCACTCCTACAATTGAAATAGCTGTTGACGGTAAGTGGTTTTCTTTACCAACATGGATCTGTGCATGAATTGCCACATTATGATATTGAATCGTCCAAAATGTAAAAAATAGTGCTAAAAGTAGAATGAATAATAAACCTGAACCGATAACTTTATTTTTTGTTTTAATCATAATTTTTCATCCTTTTGTTTGCATATCATCTCGAAATTTCATTGTTATCGATGTTTTAAGGTTTTCAGTTTTACATCTTTTTCGTTTGACCCCAAGTCCCTTGCTCCCTATCGGGTAAACATCCAAAAAATGATGTAAAATTCGCTATAAATCGTTTCAAATACTGATAGTAACCGCTTTGTGACACGCTTAAAACGTTGCGCATCTTCTCCATAAGAAACTTGGAGCGATTTTCTTTGATAAAGTGGCACTTTATCTCCGGTTGAATGCGTTGATGCACATGGCCTTTTTTAAAATTGCATCCTCCTCTCGCAAGTCACGGTTTTCTTGCTCCAGTTCACGGAGTGCTTGTGCATCAGGTTTTAAATGGCGAATTCCAACAAATGAAGAGACAAAATCCTCCTTATACTGTTGAACCAATCCGTGTATCGTCTTCGGCTAAATGCCTAAATCAAGTGTGCCTTGGGATCCGACTTGCCTTGCTGTGTCACCATTTGGACCGCATTTAACCTAAAATCTCGATCAAAGGGTTTTCGCACGATCATCACCTCGAATAATTTTATTTTACATTCTCAGTTCGTCCTGTCCACTTTTATAGCCTAACATCAATCTTAATTCAGACTGCAAGAAGAACGTCCAATGATTACCGGGGTAATCACAGATTATCGTCCGAGTTATGGGTCGTAGCATTTTGGGAGTTACATGCCGCCTGAGTTGCCGCTGCATCCCGACACCCATCGTTAGACAGTGGAAATGCGGGTAATCATTCGTGCTACTTACAACCTTGCGCATTGGCCTCAACTGCACCACCTGTAGGTAGTATGAATGCCGTATCCAATCACTCGCATAATATCCATCTCGATGATACTTCAGTTGTTACGTTATACTGTATTTGTATCAAGTAAAATACGAAAAGGGGATCACGATGAAAGCACTCATCACTGGCGCAAATAAAGGAATTGGTTTTGAAATCGCTCGCAATATTGGAAAGCGTGGTTATGACATTCTCGTCGGGGCGCGTGATGTAGCCCGTGGGCAAGCATCGGCCGAAAAACTTGTAGCAGAAGGCATATCAGCGACGTTCATCAAGATCGATTTGAACGAGTTGGATAGCTTGCACACAGCGGCTAACATGATTGATTCGCTCGATATTTTGGTCAATAATGCTGGAATTCCTGATCGTGTGAAGCCTCAACGCGCTGCGCTCGACATGACAAAGAACACATTTGACTATACAACCGAGGATTTACGTACGACGATGGAGACGAATTTTTTCGGCACACACGAACTCACGAAAAATCTGTTGCCATCTCTGACAGACGCTGCGAAAATCGTCAACATCACCATTCCTATTTCGCCTACCGACTTTTGGCACCCACTCGCTTACATCACGAGCAAAGCAGCACTTAACGTGATGACACTAACTTTTGCCTACGAGTTTGAAAAAATAGGAAGTCACCGCCAGATTTTCGGTATCATGCCTGGCGCTGTCGCGACCGACTTGAACGGCATGCAAGCTGGTGCACATGGCGGATTCGTCAAATCTTCCGAAGCCGCTGGCAAGATGAGTACCGACATTATCTTATCTGACAAGAATCAAAACGGCCAAATGATTCAGTATGATGGAAAGATCGTCACAGATTATGAAGTCCAACTGAGAATAAAGCAACATTAAGTGTTGTCAGTGATACGACTTAGGATAGCACCTTTCGTTACGTAGCGAGCATCTCAAGGCGTGGTGCGGTATGTCTCAGTTTTTACGATCTATTACTCTCAACGTTTCCGACATCAAATGCGTAGCTATGCATCTCCAAAAAGTGAACTTCTCATGCATCCGATAACAATTCATGCGTTTGATCCTCAACTACATGATAGCTCGTATGATACCTGTCCATCGAAGGGAATTGCACAAAGTCAATTAGGTGAATCGTGATCACTCGATGTAACTCTTGATAGGAAGCTCCTACTACCATTTGCCGACGATACAACTCCTCCCAGTCATACAAGGTGCGTTTGCGTTTCGCCATACCGTAGTCATGCGCCACTTGCATTTCCATGTTGATGCGCTCCTTTTGATCAGTTTCTACGAACACATCCATGCGAGAGAGCTTATCTTCTTGGTATTCAGGAGACTGCTCTGTGTTGCCAAATTGCACAGTTGTCAACGATTTGTTTCGATTAATGGATCAGTATTTTGATGTAACCATTTTGCGCATGGCGTCGTCAAAGGAAAGAGAGGAGTGTGATTGTACATCCAAAGGGATAAGGCACTCCATAACGTGATGAAATCATACTATACTGTTTTGATCAGATGATCAGGACGCGATATTCTAAGACAAAGGGTGGTTTGTCTGCAAAAACAATTACTTGGAATCGGTGTGGCTGCTCTGGCTATGACGTGCCTAGTAGTGACGGGATGTGGGGTCAGTAACCATCTCACGGGGACATCGGCAAGCGATAGCCCTTCCGCTACCGTGCAGCCGAGTGACCGGACAACGACGCCTTCTACGTCACCTAGTTCTTCCTCCACGATAACACCGTCTGCATCGAATTCAACAAGGCCGGCGCCTACATCGCATCTGAGCTCAACAGGCACGAAAGACTCAACGGTGTCGGTTGATGAAATGAGGGCATCGTCTAATGAACGGTTTTCTTCAATTATAACGAGAGCGATGGCGCATGTAACGAAGACAAAGTTTGCTCTAATGGCTCCCACTCTTCCTGATTATTCACCTAAATCTAGGGTGCCATTATCTATGGGAGCTGTTGTTCAAAGTAGTGCCGACAGTTATTCGGTCAATTTACAGTGGGCGCACAGCCAATTACCAATCAATAGTCCATCGCTATCCATGCCACCTAATACAGGTGACGCAGGAATCATTGGATCATTTGGAGCCACTCAATATCCATCGGCTAAAACGGCACTGGCTCATCTAAATATCCAGCAAATGAATCCACATCTATCGCCGCCAACAAATAGTAAAAATACTACAGTTGATCTTGGACACGGCATTCAGGGACTCTCCTATTCGTCCTTTCCTGGTATGGTCATATGGCATCAAGGGGATTGGACATTGGAGATGAGGGGCTTGGCACTCCCCCCCATTCAGAAAGCGAAGGAAATCGTCACGTATCTTCATACGCACAACTTGCCTCCTACAAACGGAGTGTTCATTGTCGTCATGGCAGCGGATGGTGACCATACATCAGCACAATGGGTGTTTGGCAAGGTGGTGTATTCATGCTCTGATTATCATTCTGCGCTTCAAGCAGCAAAAATGGCGGTATCGATGCGGGTGTATCCACCTGAATCTCCCCATGGCTAAAGGGGTTCTAAAAGCCTATACCGCCGCACTCTCGTCGGCTCTTGCGCAGGCACAAGGTTTACCTTTGTTACAGCATCCGACGCATCATGCATGGGCAAGTTTTTTTCGGACGATCCACTCCTCCTCCGCCATCCGTAGACGCCGAAGATTGATCTTCCGTAGAGTTTCTAAAATGAACCCACCAAAGTAAAGAACTCCAAGTACGTTTTTGCCCTTGTAGAGAGATCCTTACTGCCATCCAGCACTTGCAGCGTCCTGAACGGCGGTCAATAACGGGGATTTGATTCCTCGTTCTGCTGATGATAAACCCTGAGAGGAGATTACAGCTCTTTTTTGTGACCAATCCTGACCACTTTTTCTGATCAATTGAGTAGGACGTTTAGTGCCCGTTCAGTAGTCCCTCAATATACAGCAGTACATCAAAGAGTTGGAGGCGTAAAGATGAGAATCACATTGCAAATTTTTGGGCTATCCCTATGTGCAGTTACATTTCTTTCATTAGGGACGGGGTGTGGAACTACTGTTTCCAGTTTGGATTTAACTAATACAACTGTCTCGCAGAAAACGCAGGCCGTAATCAAAACTAAAAAGTGGACTGAACCTGATTTTACCGTCGTGAGCATTTGGAATAGTCCACCTCAAATCGGATTTATCACGGACTTTAACAAAGCGCAGCCTATGAATCAATTCTTTAGCCTCAATGACTTTCGAGATGTGCATTTTTGGGACCACGGTTACCGATTTTCGTTTACACTTCTGAGTGCCAATATTCTACACCTGTCTACACCAACGGTACCAGGAGAACAGTATGAACCCACGATTAAGCTGAATAGATTAATGCCAATTCCTGGTCCACACAACCCCTGGGTGACCAGCGTAGAGTTTCAGGAAGTCCACGATACGGTGCACGTAACCTGTTTTTTGGCGCAATCTGGAACCCGCTACAGCCTGGGAACGACGCCCGTTGCCTTCTTTTTTCAATTCACTAAGTAACTCAAAAGAATCGAGAAGGAACTCTCACTCTTTTAGATGCTAGGAGTTACATGTATATACCGATCCAACAAACTGAATCGTGTTCATGTTAGCATCCCATTCATCAATGGTGCTAACTTGCGAACCAGCATCTGAACATGTTCCGTCAAAAGCCATATACCCAGCGATATTACTCCCAGTAACCGGTCCCATGAAATCCGCTACATCCACCGCGACAAATAATGGAACCCCGAAAGAGTTAGCATCCCATATGGTAAAATCGGACTGATTGATATATAATGCACCCGTTAATTGGGAAACTAGTCCAGTGATCCATCCCTCAATCAGCATGAGCTTGCCCTGCGCTACTCAGTCGATAAGTGCTTTCAAGATCGAGAACAACATAAGCTGGAACGAATCCATATGTCTTAGCCGCATTTTGAATCGTCGAGGTAGCCACCCCTCAGGCAGCAGTCTCCATTGCAGACTTCCACTCCGCATTTGTCGCGGATGCCGATGGGCCAGATACTGTCCACACGCTGAGCCACCCAAAATTTACTTTGGCATAAGCATTTTCGATCATTTGGTCCACAGTCGTATCCTGTCCAGCAGCCTGCAGCGCATAGGTATACGGAGAAATTGATTGTCCTTCTCCCGCCGTGGCAGCAATTTTGAGCGCGGCATCGTCATAGGAAAGAGAGGCTTGTGATTGTACAACCAAAGATATAAGGCACTCAATAATGTGTCAAATTTCTACTGTGCTGTTTTATCTGATGATCAAGACACCGCGATATTCTAAGACAAAGGGTGGTTTGTGTGCAAAAACGAATACTGGGAATTGGTGTGGTTGCGTTAGCTTTGACATGTATAGCCATGACAGGGTGTAAGACCTATTTCCCTAAACCGAGATCGAATATTTACTCAAAGGATACATCTATAGTCCATGTATTTAGTTCTCATTCGAAAATCCATAATTATAACAAAGAACAAGATTCTATCAAGCAAGGTAAATCATCTAGCGTGATACTGGAACAAATACAACCCGAAACAAATGGAGTGGTTTTTGTCACCACAAGAGAATTAAATTATTCTTTAATGATGAAAAATGAACAATTAAAACATAACCTTTTTATTGCAAATTTATTTGACGTATATCACGGATTATTTCCGCTCAATAAAAATATTACAGTAGGAAGTCCTTGGGTAAAATCTGTTAGACTCGCAGAAAAAACGATCAATTACAAATTACTTGTTTACTCACAAGGTCAGCTACACATGTAATTACTGGTTGGGGAGGATTTATGTTTAGTTTTACTTTCAGATAAAATAGTATACTACTGATTCGTTTTTAAAGGTCTAAAGGAGGATCACGGGCTCAATCTGAATTTGTATGAAAAAACAGTTTCTCGATTGACGATTAAGTCTCTAGTGTTTAATTGAACATTCAGCCCTCACTTCTTGTGCAATCTCTTCATCGACTACGCCATGATTCATCTACACCTTGCGAATGAGTCGGTCAAAACGCAAAAGGATATTTTCCATGACTTTGGCATCTCCAGCTTTTGCGCGTGTGAACACATCTTTGATCCGCACATTCATGCATTCCACCACATTGAACATTAAATTAAAAATGAACTTCATATAATACGACACACTTCACAATTCAAGAAAGGTAAACTAGTTTTAGTTACAAACAATAAATTTTAAAGGAACATTGGAAATGAAAAAAATCACGCAACTTGCTTCTGTACTTGTTCTATCCTTCACTGCCGCATCTATGCCCAATCCTGCTTTTGCCACAAGTCAAAAAAGTATGCCGATCAATAACCCGTCTCCACAATTCAACGCTCCCCCATCGCACTTCAACCCGCTTACGGCCACTGATACACAACGTGCTCAATATGGATTTCCTGCCCGTCAGAATGTTGCCAGCGCCGTTGCAAGATGGAAAATAGCTGTTGAGGGAGTCATTGGATAAAACCGACATTTATTTCAACAGATATAAGTTCTTCATCTCATGGTTCTCGATATAATTATTCGAGCGGAGCGATTGATTATTCTGGTGGAAACAAAGGTGAACAAGTGGTTGGATGGTGGACTTTTCCTTATGCAAGTGGCAATCCAAGTTTTCATCCTGCATAATCGAGTTCATGGGTTGGGGTGGAGGGAAATCGTTCTGATGCCACTCATTCATGGTGGTACAGAACCAAACGATATAACCTCAACTAATTACAATCTTTGTTATCAAATTCTTAATACATGCGTCAATATGCATTATGAATCATCTGTTGGTGGTCTACATGCAGTCCCTGGTGATAATATGTATGTCGATATTTGGTTCACTGTGGATTCCTCAACAGGACAGGGAACAGCACATTTCTATTACCATGACCTCAAAAATGGAAACGCGATATCATTTAATGTCTCTGGTATCACAAGCTACTCCGGATACAATTCAACTTCCGAATGGATCGTAGAACGACCAACAGTTATTAATTCCACAACGGAAAACATGGCAGACTATGGTTCTGTGACATTCACAGGAGAAGATGGAACATCAAGTGGAACTTCGTATCCAACAACCCAGAACGTCGGCTATGCTTACACAATTCAGCCTAGCGACAATCACATCCTTTCTGAAGTTACTACTCCAATGAACTCGACGGGGAATGTGACTGTGCACTGGGTACAGTACAATTAACCGCTTATGAGAGACAGTACGGTGTCTCTCAATCACCCTCGTTCTATTTTTACAATAAGCGTATTTTCAATTCCCGTAATCTTTATACCCTGTGAAACAAGGTGGACGAGTACATGATCATCAAAGCAAAGAGAAAACTGCTTAATGTAGGTATTATTGTTACCATACTGATCGCAACAAGCATTTTCATTCATAGTTTACAACCACCAGGATACGCATCTCAATCGCTTCCACCCAATCCAAAATTAGTGATTATTAACAGCGTGTACGCAGATTCGAGTGTACAGCCACGCCTCTATAATGCCCACCAATCAGGGCAAATTAAGAATTTGATGTACCTCTTCAACAAAGAGTATGGGGTCATACCGGAGGGTGCAATTTATAGTGGGCTTCCACTCCCACCAATTAACTATTACGTAAGTCTTCGCTATCAGAATGCATCTGAGGATCAACTCATAATCGTCAATCTCCCTGGCCATTCCATGGAAAACGTTAAAACCGGGATTATTTATAATATATCTTCATTTTAGAATAAAAGTACAAGCGGAACCATTATCAATTTCCTTGGCGAACTATTCAATAAAAGATAAAAAACCGATTCATCACTGGACCTAATATAAAGTGGCGGACACAAAAAGAAGGACTGATAGACTACTATCGAAAGGGTGTCTTGAACAAAATGGGAGCAAAACAAACCATGTCCTGAATTTGTGGATTCTGCCCTTCTTGCCGTTTTCTAATCGCCCCCTTGATAGTCAGTTTATATCAGTACCTCCACGCTGCCTCTCCCAGAACGCGGCGCAAATGGGCATTCCCACATTTCGTGATACCCCCTTGCTTTCTCGATGACCCACTCGAATATTCTCTAGGCACAAGTCCTGCATACGCCATCAGTTGGTCCGGATTTCGAAACCGACGAAACTCTCCAACCTCTGCCACCAGCCACGTCGCGATTACTTATGCAACGCCCCTCAGTGTTTGCAATGCCCGAATGACGGGTTCCTGCTAACTTTCTGTCGCCTCCAGATGAATCGCTGCCTCTAGACAACTGAGTCGACCATCGATTTCATCGAGGTGGTGCAAGTACTCTTGAAATACAACTTGTTCTGGCCGATCTTCCCATTTCAGCCCGTCGAGCCAACGTCTGTGCATGGACCCCCCACGGAAGTAGACGTGACTTTGGTCGACGATCATGTCGCACAAGAAACTTCGACAAACGATGTCTTGCCCGTAGTCGATCTTCGATCCCATCCTCTCGCGCCCACACCAAGTCTCGCAGAGATGCATTGTCTTCGCTAGGAACAAACACCGGCACTAGCTCTCCAGCTCGAAACAACTGCGCCAATCTCAAGGCGTCCAGCCGATCTGTTTTCACGCGATCACCCTGACGAACTGGAATTAGTGAGGGAGCAACCACCATACACGGCAATTCATGGCCCGCAATAGCCGGTATAACCCGTATCCCGTTGGGCCTACTTCGTAAGCGGACCTCCTCTTCAGTCAACTATGCTTCCATGTTCCTCACGGATTCTACTGTGTGGGGAAACATGCCCACAAACTTCGGCTGACCGCGTCCATCATCTGCCACGGCTACAGCAATGCTCTCTTTCGACACGTCTAAACCTACGTATTTTGTGCTATCCTTCATACGATCGAAACCTTTCGTATGGTAGCTCTGCATTGGCTACCATTCTCAGTATGGCCAACGCAACCTACGATTTTACGAAACGGGACCGTTGTCGTTCATTATGACTAGGTCAGGAAGATTTCGGATTCAATGTAGCCTAAGTATCGTCGAATATAATCTGCTGATTTCAAACGCAGCTCTTTAATATCCTGACGCTTTGGGATTTTTCCTGCCATATAAAATATCCGAAGTGCTGTACCAAAGCGAACTTCCTCATCAACAAAACCAACTCCATATCCTTCTTCGAATTTTTTCCACGCCACCTCTGGATTCGCTGTTCGTCGAAGATGCAGGCGGGCAACACCGATATCAATTGACCTGTGTCCGAATCCGCACTCATCAAAATCCAGATAGTAAAAGCCTGACGGAGTTGATAAGAGATTTCCGAAATGTAAATCTGCATGAATGAATTTTTTCTCAAACTTGACATATTTCCAGTGTTCAGTCAGGTTTCTAGCAATCATAATGCATCGCTCTTTGTCTTCGCTCGTAAGGACATTACAATCCAAAAGACACTGTAGACCGTCTTGCACGATGTAATTCAAATTGTACTCGGGTCTGTCCCAACCTCCCCAATCCTTTGTCTCTTTTTTCATAATTTTATCTGAATTTACATGTAGTGCACACACTAAGCGCCCCAGTTCGTGATAATCATCTTCTGTTGGGTTTAGAATCAAATCTGATTCAATGAATTCTGATACAGTATAAATGTCTCCGTGATCATCATCTGAAACAGATACGAGATCTCCGAAGCGATTTTTAATCAATCGAGGCACTTTAATAAACTCTGAAAGCCTGTCTATCCATGCAACCTCTGCACGAACTTGGTTCAACGTAAACCTCCCCGGTCTGTACCTACGAATTGCGTATTTGCTAGTTTCAGTTTTTGCCACGTACGTGTTGTTCTCTCCAGAGTGCAGAACCACAAAATTGGTGTCAGAATTCCATTGGTATGATTCAGTGAGAAACTTTCGTTTTGACTCTTCCATTCTGCAGCCACATTTCAATTATTTTTGTCACTCCTGTCTGATTGCACAAGATTCCGAAAGCGTATGCCACCGTATCATCATACAACAGGTGGGCCCCTCAGGGAACTTGCATTTTTGCGCCCGTTAGTTCAATTTTGCTAATCTTAAAACCATTAAGTCCTCATCGAAATAATGTCCATCAAACTTCAAAGCATGTGGTTCTACACCGTAAACTGCAAATCCCAGCGAGGCATATAACCGTTTAGCTGATTCGTTATTAGACACTACCGTTAGATGAATCTGTTCCAACCCATCGCATTCTTTAGTCGCCCTCTCAATGAGGGCTAACAGTAGGGTTTTACCTAAACCACGTCCTCGAAATTGAGGCTCTATGTACATACCGTAGATATTTCCTTTATGTGTCGTCTTAAGCCTGTTTTCACGTGCAAAATTGACAATGCCAACTAATATGTTGCTGTCGTCAAAACATCCCAACGTAAATTGGTCTTTTGTATGCTGTATCCTCTCTGCAAAATTCTCCAAAGGTCTAGTGGCTTCTTGCTCATATGTTGATCCAAATGAACCAGGATCATTTTTCAATGAACGCAACCTAACCTCCCTATATACTTGGGCGTCAAAAGTGTCCAACAGTCTAATATACATACGGCACTTCCAATCCATTATCAGATGTGTTTTCAAATAACCTTCCAAATTTAATTAAACGACCCTTAAGCGCCACGAGCGTCCGCAGAGATATAGGTATAATTATCCATATCGACAGACGTTTCTTCAGCTAATGCGCCACTCTTGAGTTATGCAGTCGGGCGACGGGCAATAAAAACTAACTCCCTTCCTGGACGGTCAGGTGCATCTCTTACCTCTTCCAAAGTCAGTCCGACATCTTTAAGAGAATTAGAAATTTCCTCATAACTACTGAAACGCAACGTCGAGTCTGATGTGATAATGGCACCATCACTTTCGAACACATAAGTCCATCGGAAGGAAACCAATGAATCTTGCACGTTAGTAACATCAACTCAGCTCTCAACAATGCCATAGCTGGGTACATCAACCCGTTCAAAAGTACTGTCCTTATTCCAGTTTGTCCATGCCTGTGATTCGGGTTTCCGTGTTTCAAATATCAATCGTCCGCCTGGACGTAATGCACCCCGAACGGCTACCAGGGTCTCTTTCCACTCCTCATCGGTCAGGAAAACCTGGGCGACGTTAGCAGTCATGGTTGCAATGTCAACCGTCAATGGCGGGAGGTCTAGTACAGTACTGTGAATCCATTCAACACGTTCAGATCCAGGTTTTATTCGAGCCACCTTGAGTGAAGCTTGAGCTGGCTCCAGTCCAATAACTTCGATACCTTTGGCGGCAAGCCGACATGCAAAGGTTCCTGTTCAGCAACCAATATCAAGCACTGAACGGGCACCAAATTCATTTACCACGGACTCGTATGCGTCGAGGTCAGAACGGTCAGGGTCAAATGGATCATAAATTGCAGCCAGTCGTGGATTCTCGAAGATTTCATCCGCCATTCGCTTACCCCCAATTCAATCAAATATGAAAATTACATACATTGAGTCGCTATGGCACTATCCTGCCCTGATGTGCAGTAACGTTCACTATTTAGACCTGAATATTCATGCAATTATTGCTACAATGCCTTCTTCGAGATCAGCACCCTTTAATTCAACAACTTAGTGCAAACAAGGAGCGACAGGGTTTCTGTCGCTCTCTATATACATCATTGAGAATCGCGTAGAACCATAAAAACGCTGATGACAATCAGTGCGGCCCCTAACCAAAACGACGTTCCAACTATTTCTCCAAGAATTAACCAACCGAGAAATGTACCAGCTAAAGGTTGAAAGAAAAAGAACAATCCTCCAGATGACGCATCAACCATTTGTAATCCCTTATTCCACAAAAAAATGCACCTGCTGTAGAAAAAATCCCTAAATATAAAACCCCACTCCATATGCTCGGGTGTAGCCATATTCTTGATGGTGTATGGATCAATTGTGGAACAGCCACAGGGGATATCAGTATCGTCGCGATTGAAATGGCATACATGATGACCGTTAATTGTGAATAGTCTTGCGGAATGCGCTTTACTATAACGGACATGAATGCCCATGACAATGCAGCAATCACCAAGATCACTCCACCACGTACGTATGAAGGGCTTAACCCACCAATTCCTACAATCATTAGAACGCCGATTGTGGCAAGCCCAACGGATAAAGCTCTACGAACAGTTATCTTTTCACCTACTAGCATTCGAGCGAATACTACCATAAAGGCGGGTGTTGCTGATGTAATCATAGCTCCCATCTGTGCTGTCGAAAGTTTAGTTCCAAGGAACTGCGTCCAGATGGATAACGCATACCCCACAATTCCAACAGCGATAACGAGAGGTACGTGACTCCATCCAATTTTCCAAGATTGCTTAGTAACAATTATGCAAACTGCGAGTGTAATCAGTGCAACAACGTACCTCATCCAGACAAGCTCCATGGGCTGAACAGTTGCAAGTATAATCTTGCTTACCACATACATGCCACCCCATATACTTGCGGCTAATGCCATGTATAAGGCGCCTAAATAGCGTGTATTCATCCATATCCCTCCGTCATATTTGAACATTCATTGTCCACGGGCGAAGGGAAAATACGTCCCGATCCCTTCACTCAATGGCGTGGGAATGAGGGGACGTCGTTCTCAAATAATGCATCAAACACCATGTGTTGAGCCTCCTAACACAATTCTGTTTTAACGAACACGGAAACATTGTCTTCTCAGTATATCGCGAACTTTATGATTATTCACATTGAATTACACTCTAAGTTCAACAAGAAAAATAACCTGTCGTTGCATTTTCATACAACAAGCCGGCATCACGGTTCTTATATCACCGGCTCAATACTTCCCATAAGTGTAGCTGTATCCATAACAGTGGCAAATTCGTGATTAAGGCTAACTAAATTGATTTCATGAATTTCTTCAGGTGAATAATACTTTCCTTTATCTAACGTACGCCCAAAAGTTGCCGTAGCATCTGAAATGAGGTATGGCTTAAATCCAAGGTTTGCTGCCATGCGGGTCGTTGTAGAAATGCAGTGATCCGTCGTTAGCCCTACAATAATGATTATTTGATACCCATTCTTTCTCAAACAGTCTTCCAAATCTGTGCCGATGAATGCACTGTTTACACTTTTTTGGAACAGAGGTTCATAAGGTAAGGGCTTGACACCATCTTTAATTTCACTTCCGATATGGTCTCTACGAAGAGGACTGGTAGAAATCATAGATAAGTGCTGAACATGAAAGACAGGGCGATTCATTTCTCGCCAGTGGCGAAGAATCCTTTCAATATTTCCTTCCGCTTGTAAGTTGTTGCGTTCTCCCCACACCGGGTCATCGAATCCTTTTTGAACGTCAATAATTAAGAGTACCGCATACTTTCAATTGCACTCATCATCGAAACCTCCGCCACTAAAATTATTTTTCGGTGTCCTATTTTACTATAAATGCTATTGGACTCTCCGGCCCGAGAGTCCCACAACGACGCGGATGGCAGTATCGAATATTCATGCATTTGTTGGTGTACCGCGTTCTTGAGTGAATGCACCCGCTAGCCACAGAACAGTTGCGTTATTCTGGGCGTTGCATGAATCCCCACGCATTTCCGAATGGGTCGGTGAGTTGGCATACCCATACTTTATCTACCCCGAAAATCGGACCACGAAATAGACGACACCCATGCGATTCAAAGTGTGAAATCGTCTTGTGAAGGTCTGCGACTCTCCAATACGTAACTTGTCCAGCTACGCCGGATTTCGTTTTATCATCCATTGGGTGAACTCCCACTGTTGTACCCGCCAAATCAAAAGCACAGTAATTTTCGTCGTCGAAATAAGGCTCTGTGCCCAACAATTTCATGTACCAGGCTTTGGCTTCTTGGACATCGGGTACAAAGAAAAGCACTTCACAAACTCCCATTACACCGTCCACGTAGCCACCTCATTCTGGTTTTCTGACCGTTCGCTGTGCAACAAACGGCAGTGAAACCGCTCTATACCAGGATATTTCTCGCCAAGAGACTGTATTTCGAATCCATATCTACGATAAAATTCAACGGCATCATGATCCGTCTCCGCAGTTAATTCAGTGAAATTTTTCAATCTGAGGAGTTCATCGATCATATTTCGACCGATCCCTGAGTTGCGCCGGTTGTCAGCAACCGCAATGTGGAGGATTTCCGCAGAGGCTCCCTTGCCCTTGAATCCGACAATACCTACCGCGGAGCCACCGTCATCAATAAAAACACATAGCTCCGCGTCATCTTGCCGATACACATTCTCCAAAATGTTGTGAAGCTTTTTTTCCGTTGCGGATCCGACCGCATATGACAACAATTGGATGACTTTCTCGATGGATATGAGGTGATCCCTGTACTTAACCAGCTTCACAGCTGACACCCCTTTCCTCAGCAAATCCTCTTCTGTCGCAAAACGGCCCTTGTGTCGTTCTTCTACCCGATTGTGAAACAAGACCTGCGAGCTACATGCTGCATGTGTATGCAGAAGTGGCACCAAGACGCTCTAGGGTGTACGCACTGAACAGTCATATATCACTATTGCTTGAGGAAAAATTCATGACATTCCACAACGAAGCAAGGAATTTAGAACCTGTTATAGAAGTCCCCTCTACTTCCAATCGAAATAACGAGAATGACATGTTTTTCTTCTTCAATGGAAAATACGACTCGAAAGTCGCCTACCCTAGCCTGAGAATGTCTTCGGTTCCTTTCAAACGCTTGACTTGCCGGTTAGAAAATGGATCTTCAGCTAATTGTAACAGGGCATTACGAATTCGCTGTTTTGTCTGTGCGGTTTGTTTATCGATGAATTTTCGAGCGTCTTTGCTGAAGATGAGACTATACATTCAGTTATCACCGAAAATTTCATCGAAGGAAACAAAGTCTCCCTGGCGCATATCCTGGCGAATACGCTTGTATTCCACAATCGCCGTATCGGACACGGGTTCATCATCATCGTCAATTAATTTGTCAATCAGGTCGGCTAAAGCTGGCAATTTGTTCTCGGGGAGGAGATCGATTACACGATGAAGCTGCTCACGGGATAATGCCATTAGACTACACCGCCTTTCATACGAACGGAGTAGTTATATCGCGTATTTCCCAAATTATACACCAAAAATTAATCACGCGTTTTTCATTCTGCTCTTCAGGATTACTGATTCAATAGCGACATAACCCAAAAAATGCCTTGCTATGTATTTATGCATGGACGGGAGCAAATCCTTCTTGGAGATCAGCACCCGTTGTTATGAACTCAAGTTACACAACGTTCATTCCATCATTCCTGCCACTTGCCTTTTGGCTCAAGCGTGTCATGGTGTTTCGCTTGTTTGTCGTGACGCGATTTATATGGATGGGGTTCTGGAATTCACCATGCACTCTGTAACCTGGCTCCGGCCCGGATTCACTCTATCTGGCACGGCTACGTTGTCCCGTGAGCTATCGCAAAGCCGCATTACTGCTGCCAAACGTCACGGTAGGTTCGCGCCCGCAGTCCTGGACGGGTGGATTTTCACCACATGATGACCGACGACGCACATTTTTGCATAGCCTCCGGCCAATAAAAAGTTCAATTAAAAATATCCCCCAGTGAAATTTGAAGTCCTTCCTTAATTCCGACGGGAACAAATTCATCCTCTCCAGCAGCATAGGTTTCTGCAGGGCCAAATATATTTTGATCAATACTGAACACTTCCACAGTTCGCATGACTGGATCAACAATCCAGTACTCACGCACGCCGGAACGTTGATACAGATGTAGTTTTGCTTTACGGTCTTTCCCTGCAGTTGAAGGGCTTAACACCTCTACAACCAGATCAGGTGCTCCGACACACCCATCATGTGTTATCTTGTTGGCGTTGCAAATCACAGTCACATCCGGTTGAACATACGCATCTTTGGTGTCACCTGTCGGCCAAACATCGAAAGGAGAGACGTAGGTTCTGCATTGCCCTTTGAAGGCTGAAAAAAACAAACTCCCTATGGCAGTGGTAGCCCGCTGATGCCCCTCGGAAGGCGAAGGGGACATATCATATACTACACCCTCGATCATCTCGTAACGTTCGAGGTCTTCCGGATTCACAGCCGCCATTGAGGACTCCCCCATCATTGAGTTTTATCTTCTTCAATTTCATTTAAATAGTACAATCACGCTGGCGCAGCTCTCTGCTAAACGAACCAGAGCCTTGTTCTAATAGTACCTTGTAGGAATTAGGCTTTCAATTACCTCAAGGACGGTATTGCGCTATTCTGCTTCAAGTGCGCAATATCATTCAAATTTGAATTTTTACGCCCGTTTCCCGAGCAAGTGATTATCTGACTTACTCGATGTTTTATCGAATAATTAGCTGCTTTTTCAACACTAAAAGGGACGATACAATGCCCAGAATGGATAGCGCAGATAGCACAAACCATGTGATATGACCGCCCCAGATGCTTAGCAAGCTGCCAATGATTAGGTAGCCGATTGCACCCATGCCTTGTGTTACTGTAGACGTTATCGCATAAACTCGACCAACAACAACCTCAGAAACTCTGCTTACTCTATATGTTAGGTAGATGACCAAAAGAAGCCCTTCACCAAAGCCCTTCACCAAAGCCCAGAATCGCAGAACACCCATAAACCATCGGGTCCCAATTAGTCGTAGAAAGAAGGATTGCACCCACAAACATTAAACTTTGTGCGGACAGTGCCATGACCACACCTAAACGTTCTGGTACTCTCGATCCAAGCAGAGTTCCTAGTAAAGAACCGACAGCGTATATACTCACTGAGACGCCGACTTGTTCTGATCCTCCATGCAACGTCTTTAGTACAAAGAATGTCAAAGTAGGAATCAACGCAGCGAACACAAAACGGTTGCTACCCCACAATAACGTGATCGCTTTTAATACAGAATCATTTACAACTGTTTTGAGACCTACACGCATTTCAGTGAAAAAATCTCTTGTTTGACGGGAACTTTGCGCACTCACTTTCTCGTTGTCACGTAAGTTGATGATTGCTATAGCCGAAAAAATAAAGGATAGTGCATCTAAGCCTATGACATAAGACGGACCAATCTTTGACGTCAATATACCAGCTAGGGACGGTCCGAGAACATATGCTGCACTTTCAATAGCTTCAAAATAACCGTTGGCACGTCCAAGTTCTTCTGGTACGACGATGCGTGGAATCATCCCGGTGTAGGCTGCACCGAAAAACACAGCCAAAGTCCCACTTATGATTGCTACAAGTACAATGACGGGCATTATCGGTATATGCACCAATGATGCAATAGGAATGAAAGCCATCACAACAGCTCTGCCAAAGTCCGAGATGATCATCACTCTACTGCGATTCCAACGGTCTACCCAAACACCCGCAGGTAAACCTACGATGAGCAGAGGAGCAACTTCTAATGCTCCAACCAATCCCATGAGAAAGCCCGACCCAGTCACAGTTAAAATGAGGATGGGCAGTGCCACGGCAGCAATCGAATCGCCAAAGTACGAAACTCCTTGCCCACTTAATAGGGTTAAGAACCGTTTATTTGAGAATATAGAGTTCTTAAATCGGCTCATCACGTGCCCCTTCAAATAAATTTTGTTTTCTTTGTAGTGTTTGATCACTTAAGGAGTTCATCTATTTTCAACAACACCCATACAATTATACCAAAAATTAAAATTATCCCTTTACTAAACTCTGCTACCTGCTCGAGAACGACGGAGAAGTCTATCTGAATCATGATACATCAGCTGGCAGCACACCGCTTCTGGCATATTCACCACCTTAGCGCTAAATCAAACGGCTTTCCGTTCGAAATGAGCAACATAAACACCACTGCTTATCTCGGTTGTATCGGTTTCAGTGAACCCGTATTGTTCATACAGCTTTACCGCTGGTGTGTTTTTCTGACCTGTTGACACGATAAACCGTGTCGCATCGTTCTCCGTAGCCAGTAGGTGTTCCAGTAATGCTCTACCTACAACACCCTGACGAAATGCTTTTGGATGAACGACAAGCGGCAGATGTCTATTTCATCAGCTTGCTTAGTGTACGAGATGGCACCAAACAGCCCAGCTTCTTGGAAGTATCCATAAAACGCTTCAGTACAGCTTTGAAGGCTCTGAATGGTATCTTTCAAAGGAGGGATGTCATAAAAACCAATCAAATCAGCCTCAACTTTGTATGCGAGACGTTGAACATTTAACAATGCGTTGACTTCATCTAAGTCCAACAAATTCAACCTACGTATCACAGTGAACCTTCGACTTTAATGACGCTTGATATGTCGCTAACCTGTCCGATAGCGTAGGAACACAGAAAATTCTGCAATATATATTTATGCATCGACGTAAACAAATCCTTTTTCAAGATCAGCCTCCAATAGCGACAGAAGATATTGAGCACTTTAATGACAACAACCACAAGCGTCCTCAACACCACGGGCTTCCTGTATCGCCTCTATACCTTCTTTTACAATAAAATACACGAGCGCAAGTCCTGCCAATGCATTTAGCCACCACCAGCCTAAACATGCGGTTAGAACGAGTCCTACAATTAGTGTCCAAGCCATGTAAGCGCAAACGATACTACAGGAACCGTCGGCTCTAAGTGCCTTGCTACCAATTTGCGTGCCAATTTTCTTTTTCGCACGAGAAAGATAAGGCATGATGATGCCGGAAGCAACTGCAAGCGCCAATCCAAGCATGCTGGTTTCTGAACCTGAACGTGTCCAGAGATCGTATCCAGCCATCACGACAATGTATATAGCCAATGCAAGTAAAGAGACTCCAACAACCCAAGAGGCACGTTTCTCAGCTTGCTCAACCCGCTCAATACTCGCACCATTTGACTCGACATAAAGACGCCACAGCAGGATTCCTCCTGCTACTAATTCAATAATACTATCGGCACCAAATGCAGTGAGAGCTAGTGAGTGAGCCACGATACCTGCTCCAATTGCTACTGCTGCTTCTACGATCATCCAAAAAATACTGACGATTTCAATATTGATGCCCTTTTTAACCTGCATAGCTTGCACCGACAACATTTCCACCCCCTTGCCATTGTTGAATCGAATTCAAAATCGTGAATGCTGCGGGTAACAATCTATAATAGACAAGTTTCCCATCTTTACGATATGAGGCAAGCCCCGAACGTTTAAGCCACCTTAAGTGGTGAGATGCATTCTGAACAGTTGTGTCAAGCAGTGCTGCAACCTCACAAACACATAATTCATCATTCGCAAGGGCAAATGCTACTTTTAATCGTGTTGAGTCTGCCAGTGCCTTAAAAACCACTGACAGCAAGTCGGTCTGTGGAATAACAGAACGGAGTCGTTCCACTTTCGACATGTCCACACATTCGATCTGGCACATATCTCGTTTTGGCATCTTAAGTCACCTTCATTCAAATGATTATTTGAATATAATATGCCATGGAGTAAGACACGAAGCAAGGGATTCGTGCCTAATTTGGTATAAAATTGATGCTGAATTACTGCACCCTAGCTCAACATTCCGGCCCGATACCTGAATAGTAAAACGAATTTAGTTGTGTATTTTCATGCAGAAACCAAGAGCGTTTCCTTCTAGGACATGTGCGGACCCTTTAGTTTAAGAACGATTCGAACAGGTGCATGTCAGAGTCTTACACCTAATCAACATTAAAATATCAACACCGAGTTCATGGAGTATTTCAATTGCACTGCGCACAGGAAGTCGGGGTAAACCAAATTCTTCTGATAGTACCTGTTCTATGTCTTCCACGGTACGCAACTTTCTTTTGACTAAGCCGCCGTCAGCCGACCGAATACCGAAGGAGTTGTTCACCAACGAAACACTCCGGGATTTACCTAACTGCCATAATTGACAATGCAGAAACGTCATAAAACTCGCCCCTGGCTTATTTGCCCCTTCAATGAGTGGCTGGAAATCATCCAGTTCACTGCTGCTGTTAGCGTTAAACTCCCACGGTTCTCCGCTCGGTTCACCGTTCACGCACCTACTATAAACATATCTACCATGTTCCCTGGGCAATGCACGAATCAAAATCTTGTCAGCACCAAAGCTAGATGCATGATTCACATCTGTTTCGAAACGCACAGGCGAGAAAAATGGAGCGGCTGCACCGCAATCGACATACACTTGCTCATTCCCCAGTTCCAATAATCGGACAAGAATACCCACATGTTCTCCGTCAAGCATCACTAAGTTACAATCGTATTCTAATACTTGCAGAAGACGATATAGATTCATATTTTGGGTATAGCATGTGCCTTCGAATCCGTACTTCCGATAATTGTAAACGAAAATCTCTACAGGAGGAACGAAATATCCGTTTTGTTTCCAGTCACGATTACGCTAATCAATAGCGGACTACATTTGAATCTTTCTTCAGCCACAGGAGGATGTATTACAACGTCTTCCTGCGGCTATCTGCCTCTATCTAATTATACCGTGTCTAACAACCACTCTACTTTGCAACTATGACTACTTTTTTTATGATTACTTTGTTACTCATACTAAGAATGGAAAAATTAGTTTTACCAAATGTAAGTGTATTAGGAAGGACCATTTCTTGTTCGAAATACCCATTGCTTTGAACAGGAAAAATACGTTGTATTTCATTGGTTGATTCACCAATCACAAGTTTTACCGAATCAATTCCTCGCGGAACCCACCCATCCATCTTTATCATCGTACCGATTAAAGGAGGAGTTGCCCAGATGTTTAATACGGGTACCTTTTGGGGAGGAATCTGTGTGTTTTGCATAGGGGAAATGTATACTCCGCTCTCCAAAACGGGTTGATTTCTGACTGCTGAATAATCAAAAACCAAAAATTGATACTGTCCATCTGGAATCCTTTTTGGTATCAAAATAGATGCGACAAAGGTGCCAGCGTCACTCACTTGTGCTTCAAAATTCAACCCACTGTTAAGAACCCCATCTCTATACAGAGTGATTGTTACTTTATCCGTCCCCTTTATGATTGTAGGCAATTGTCCGCTTATTTTTATCGTGCTTCCAGGGGAGACGGCATTCGGCGCTTGTATATACGATGATCGCGTGCTTATATTTTTAGTCTTTCGTGATGTTGACGTATGCGAATGATGGGTATTAGATTCCGCTGAGATGGGATTGGATGAATTTAGTTTTGAAGGTGCACTACTATCAGATGTCGAACACCCTGAAAGCATGCCCATAACACTCAATGTCACAGTTGCTGTAATCAAATGCTTTTTTAGTTTCATATGGATACGAGCCTCCCAATATAAATGAATGTTTTCTCCTATGACTTACTCATTCTGTTTATTTAATATCAGAAAGTTTGATCATTTAATTAGGGTCTAATTTCGACTTAAGTACCCCTTTTTTATCCAACTGACATGCTAGAATTATTTTTTGGGGAGTTGAAGTTTTTACCTAATGTTAACATAATAATAGAGTAATTGGATGTGAGGTAAAATGGTCAGCCGTAAAATCATTAGATACTTGAGTCACAAAAATGAGATAGAGCCATGCCGAAAATTGTGTTCGAGTTGAGTCCGTATAATGATGTCACCCAGTGCGTCCACTGAATGTACCCCATTATACGGACTCAACTGCTTGCTCCCTCGTTGTGAACATTTCCAGATAAATAAGTTCACGCTTGAGTGCGCTATGAAACGATTCGATGCAAGACTACTCACTCTTGCATCGAGTCTCTCAACAGGGTCATTAAAAGCGAGTCTATCCATTTAGAGACGTTCAAAACGTGCAAAAGAGTGCATACAGACATTTGGTAGTACATCGAGATTTGGTAAACCCAGCTATGAATTCATTCGTCGATTGGATATAAGACGCCTGTACAATTCCAATCAATGTATCTCAAAAAGCGAACAAGAAGGCTAGCTACATTCAATGTGCAATCCGTCAGACTGTTTTGATATTCTTTGTTCGAGGTGCCCACCATATTGACTTAATACCAAAGTGAAATAACACGTGCGTCCTTGCGGTCGTTCTTGGTAGGGCTATTGTCTTCAAGTTCTTTCGTTTTCTTTACATGCAGTGGGTTCACCAGTACGACCTGGACGCCCTCATGACGCAGGAACTGAGCAAGGTTCATCCAGTAATGACCCGTCGGCTCTACCCCAAAGATGACATGATCGAAACTGTGGTCCGACATGAGCGAACGCATCCATGTCAGCAACTTCTCAAAACCATGCCTACTGTTGTCAAAGGTTAACGGCTTGCCAAGTTCAATGCCTCGAACATCACTTGCGCGAGCCACGTGAATTTTCTTGGCGATGTCTGTACCGACGACCAACGTTGAATCTGTAATGCGGTGAATCTTGCTATTCTGCGTTATACTCATGGTGTTGATCTACCTCCTGATTAGTGGTGTGTTTGGACAACCCAACACGATCAGGAGTTTTTTATTGCATCAAACTCGAATTTGCTTCATAACAGGAATGCTGCCCTTATGTCCCATAAGCATCCGCCGACTTGCCCTGTATAATCATGCGACCTAGGTTGCTTATTGCTGATCAACTCAAGCCCCCACTAGAAAGTGGCTCAAAGTATTTCACAAGCCATTCCTCAATCTTTTGTATGGCGTTTGGAATCCAGTTGTTTTCATCAAAACCGTAACTTTCACCATAATGCCAGTGATCTGGCCCATAAAAGACAATTGCTTCGAATTCCTCTGACCTAATCCAAAGCCCTAGATCATGGTCATTATCTTTGTGTACAATCATCATTTCCAAGAATTCATAGTAAGATTTTTCCATACAGATCCTAGCAAAGGTCTCTTCCTTATTTAAAAGCGAAAGATTTAATTTAACTAACAAATCACTTACTGCATGCAATAAATCCTTCTGTGGAGTTGTCAGCATATCATAGCCATCGAACCTAGGAAAAAACATGGTTTCATCCTCCTGCGTAACTACCCAATAGTTCCGTAAAGTCGACATAAAAGAAATGCATATTCATACAACACACACGAAAACAGCATTACTCATACATCACTCAGATTAGTGCAGTAACTACTGCGATTGACAACCGGAAGCGAGAGCAATACAAACAAATCCGTACTTTTCAAGAATAGGTCTGCTCATTGGACTAGCATCTACAGTCAAAAATACATGACCTTTTTCTAATGCCTTTTGCGCTCGTGTTCTAAGAAGTGCCGTATAATAGCCCTTTTTCCGGAATGATGGTAGCGTGGAACCTCCCCATAAGCTAACGAATTGAGTATTTGGCTCAATGTACATCCATGCTCCACTGATGAGTTGATTACTTTCGTAAACTCCGTAAAGGGACAGTGATTCTGTGTCTCTCTTCTTGTCATGAATTAACTTCTCCCGCAACTCAGTAAACGACATATTCCAAACGCTTTCTTCTAAATCAATAATTTCCTGTATCCCTTTTTGATCTATAATTTCACATACTGTTATATGGGTCTCATCTTGAATTAGAGGATGAGTTGCATCTAATTCAACCACCATGACCGCTTCAGGATCATCAACCGAAAACCCTTCCTCTTTAAGTAGATCTATTAAGTCATGAGGCTGATCGTAGTCATAAACCTTCCATTCAAACTTTTGATGGCGATGTGAAAAGTACGCTAGTTCCTTTCGAATTACTTGCAAAGCATTACTCGAATTTACACTGGACCACATAATGTATCCCTTATCTCCCGTTTGTGATACGTATCTAACAACGTACTCTGTTTCTTCCCGTAAATAACCATGCAATTTAGCTTGATAACGAAGCTGCTGATGATAAACCATCCTCATTTTTTCATGCGCCATAACTACACATCCCGCTAATAGATTACGTGGGAAACGGCAACTTCCCTTGTCACGCTTATCTGCCTCGCTAACAACAGAACTTAGAAAATTCTTAAATAGATATTAATGCATGAACGGGAGCACATTCTTCTTCGAGATCAGCCCCCATTTGTTTAAGAATTACCTTCGACATCTTGAATGAATTGTGCAAGTATAGGCATGTCAGGTGGACTTATGTTTTTCGGGAGATCACACAAGTCAAAAAAATTAAGCTCCAACCCTTCACTACCGTCTGCCTGAATATTACCAGTAAAATCTGAAGTTACGAAGACGGCCGTCGCATTATAAACTTGGTGTCCATTTGGATATTCATAAAAAGTATTCTCCCCTGAATGAAGTCCTAAAAGTGTCAATTTACCTGCAGTTAACCCAGTTTCCTCAAAAACTTCACGTCGAGCAGTATCCTCAAAACTTTCTTCTAGCTCCATAGCCCCTCCTGGTAATCCCCAATATCCATTTTCACTTCTTCGCTGTAAAAGCACTCTACCTTCTTCATCGCAAATGATGACTACAGAGCCTGCAGCTATTATTGGTCTTGACCCCACGACTTTTCTAAGCTCCATTATGTACTCAGCCATAAATTCACTCCCATTGACCATCTTTCCATGTATTAGTCCAGCAGTTACTTGATATTCCTGCTAGTTTTCGACGGAACAGTAACTACACTGCCACCGTATATCCATCCATCATGACGAGCGCCCCTGTGTCCCGGAACTCGATCCTCGTTACACTAGGCGACTATTCGTTAACTGGATTCAGTGATAACCAGTGAGTAGCATTATCAGGCACATGAACCGTAGAGAATCCTATCGTCCGATAGAACTGATCAGCCACTGGATTATCTGTTCTAAGGGTAAGGGTTGCATAAAACCGTTTTGCCTCCAAAATAACGTTTGAAACTAACTGGCTGCCTACACCGTATTTCCGAAATTCGGGGTGCACGTATAGCCTGCGTACCCTTCCCATGTAGCTGATTTGTGAATATGGGTCTTGATTCAGTCCGCAAATTTCAACGATTTGATCCATTAAATGGGCGACGAACAGAGCCTCCCCGTCACGGTCAAACCGATTTTCTCCACTTACATAATCATCGTAGAGTCGCCTAACAAAACGAAACCCTTCCTTTTCGCTTTCAAGCACCAAGTCATGTATATCATCGACGTTTATATCCTTAACCTCTGTAACAAGAAAGTCTGCCAAATTTACACCTTCCCTCTCATTCCATATACTTCCATTATTCAACTCTTCTGCCCGATTGCACAAGATTCCGAAAGCGTACGCCACCGTATCATCATACAACAGGCGAGCGCTAATGGCTCTTGAATTTGCGCCACCGAATCCAGGTTACACGCGCCATTAAGTATTTGGGGATCATTGTGGGCATAATTCGTAATGGAAGATTAGCAGAAGTCCACACTGAGACTACGACGCTCCCCCACTTCATCAAATTCCCTTCATTTGAATGGGTCAAAAGTTGGACCAGAGAAACTGGCGGACGGTTTGATTGAACTCATCGGGTTGCTCACGTCATGGCAGGTGAAAGGCTCGATTGATGAGCCGGACGGACACATGGGGCCATTGGGATTGTAGTTGAAAGGCCTGCTCGATCGGCTCGAAGTCTTGGCGCCCGTACAGCACAAGCGTACCGAAGGTTGGAGAGCACAGAGCCATAGACGACGTCCATTCGACCGTCTGGACTGATGCGTTCACCAGTTGATGAACCGTGAAATTCGTAGGGTCTTCACTTGCTGCATACTCAGACACAAAACGCGCCGCGGCGTCCGCGTCGTAAAACCACCCACGTGCACGATACACCATCGCCTGCGTATGAAGGTCCCATGCACGCTTTGTATCGCCCTGCGCCATGGCCTCTCGACGCGCGTGACCCAGTGTAGTGAATTCTCTCCGCTCGTTCTCGGTCAGGGGTCGTATGAGATTGGCCGATGCCACACCCGCAGCCTCGTCGCTTAATGGTCCCATCCCAATCAGGGCGAGATGGGACACGCAGTCAGGATGGCGAATTGCATACAACAGGGCCAACGTGGCTCCCCAAGAATGGCCGACTAAACGCAGTCGGGGGGCTCCGAGAAGCTCTCGCACGTGATCGAGGTCACGCACCAGCGCGTCGACGTTCAGTGTCTGGGCCGAGAGGTCATGGACGGACTGACCCGTTCCGCGCTGGTCATAGAGCACACAACAATAGTCCGTGACAAATTCGGCCGCCACAGGCCTAAGATACGCATGGCTATCGCCGGGGCCTCCACTGACAAACACGACAGGCTCCCCTAAACCAGCCGTGAAGTACGCCAAACGGCCGCCATCAAATTCTTCGATATGGCTTGTCCATTGAATCTCCTCGGCCATGCCTCGTGTTCACCTCGCTTACCAATAATCCCCCAGAGCGACTCCTTGCTGCGCACTCCCCTCAGTTGATATCAACGCAAAAAGAGCTAAGCATTCTTTTCGATTAAGCTCCTCGGCAAAACATGGCTCAGTCGTCCTCTGTAAGCATCTTTATGTACCGTTCTGCAGCACGTTTCTCGTTTACCCCAGTGCAGATAACACCGAATGTACAATAACAGCCGGGCAGCATACACGAATATCATGCACAAAGAATCACCACGTGTCACCGAGAGAAGGTAGCCAAGCACCAAGTATCTGGCGTAGGAACACGATTTGTCCCAAATGATAACTGTTGTGTCCAATTAGCATACCAATCACTTCTGCACGAGACCTTCCCTGACGCGCAGCCACAGTTTTATCCAAATCATCTATAAAACCCTTGGCTGCATGTAAGCCTTCAAGAAACGTATTTACAGCGCTGATCCATTCACTTTCTCTCGCTGGGATAGCGGTGTCCATCCATGAATCGGATGCGTGTTCAGGAGTTTTTGGAGTGTCATTACTGAGCAACGCTAAAGAAAACTCTTGCCAATAAATCATATGATTGATAATTTGCCAGATGGAATGTGGAACTCCACTCGGGTGTTCCACAACCAACTTACAGTCCAAGTCCTCAAAAACGTTAGCAGGATTGAGATGCGATCCTCGTCCGTGCAATCCATTCAACAACGTTTGTTGAAGATGTTGTCCACTTTCCAATGTGTTCTCCTCCGCTTGCTTCATCTTTGCGATACTATGGTATCTCTCAGATATGCTATCGGACACTTTTACCCTTATGCGACACTACCGCTATCCATTGCCCAAGCATACTCAAGCAATAATGGCCGTGTTCATAGGTTCGAAGCGATCATCTGATCATAGATATTTTTGAATATACCACAGTATTCAAGCAGAATCATCATCATCTTGTGGAAGCTCCTTTGAGGGTGCGCAGGGATTTGGTAGATTATTTCCTTCGATATGGCAGTACTATCAGTCCAATACCCTTGATTTAGATGTAGCAGATTCACTGCCGTCATAATCGGTGTTGCAATTTAAATGATAGAAATAGTTCCTCCGACAATTTACAGAGGAACCATTTCTGTCACTGGTTTTTAAATGGGTAGTTCTGTTGTAAGCCAGTAATGTAATTTGGTCCATATGCCCCTACACACGGGTAACACCCGCTCATTTGACTTGTTATATGTGAGTATTTCTGAGAATCAATGTGTGGATTTAGTAATTTCCCAGTTATTAAATTAAGGGCATAAAATGGTCCACCTTGTCCCGGTACGCCCATGACTACAAATGCACCGGTAAAATTCTTTATGATCATTTTTTTACTATCTAAAGAAAAAACGACCGGTAACCGACTTTTGTATGAACTTGAGATATAAATTTGCTTGGAACTTGTATTTCTGTAAACATGAAAGACAAATTCATTGTTTTTTAATAAACCACTCCAACTGTCTATTATCATGTAATCATTAGCATTGAACGTTTTATTACTTCCTTGTATTTTAGCTCCATTTGGCACACTGTCAGGGGTCCCTTGAAGAGTATTTCTTTTTACGTTTGTACCGCTAAATGGCGGTGGCCCCCCTTGATGCAGATCATAATTTGCGATTTGCTGTGCTGTCATATCAGCAAATTTCAAATTTGATATTGTTCCAGTCTGATTGCTCGCTTGTTTAGATGTGTGTATAGCTGTCTTATTCGTCGTTCTGGCAGTTGAATTATTGTTTAATCGTGTTGTTCCACAACCAGTTAGTACAGTTGCGAGGGATAGAAATACTACACCAAGCATGGCAATACCACGTAGCCTCATTTTTAATCCTCCAAATATTTCATGTGTATATATAATTCTACAAAAGCCATCCTCTTGAACTCTTCCGAATGGTCCGCTTACTGAATATCAATTCAACATCTCAGGACCACTCCCTGACAGACGCTGAGGTTGCCATAACCGGATAGATCCCAATCTCTAAGTTCAATGCCTCGAACATCATTTACGCAAGGCACATGAAATTCTTAGCTATGTATGCTCCAACAACCAAAGTTGAATCTGTAATACGGCAAATCTTGCTGTTCTGCGCTATACTCATGATGTAGATTGACCTCGTATGCCAAATTTCTAGGCTCAGGTGATTTGTCTTGCCCTGGAATGTGTTGCATTATTAACAAGAATTGATGGAGAACCTAATTTCTCATGAACTTCATCGAGCAGTTTTCCCTGCGCATCCGGTTGCGATAAATCCAATTCCATCGATTCGCATCGGACACCAAGGCTTCGGATCTCCTTCATCAAATGCTGTGACCAATCCGAATCATCCTCAATAAAATAATTCATCATGCGGTCATACTTTGACCAATGAGTGAAAAAAATATCTGCTCCTTCTCTGGCTAATTCTCGACATATTGCAGTACCAATTCCGTTTACTCGGCTAGCGCCAGTAACAATCGCAATTTTATTTGTCAATCGTTTCACAAAAGCATCCCCTCTCTGTGGAAACGCTAAACAAGGACTACGGGAGATGTAGTTTACCAAAACAAAAAAGACGAATACCGACATAAGCATTCGCTTGGCGTTTGGCGGTTATAGCACATGAAACCAGCGCATCCTATCATGGTATGAGTGAATATGGACATAATTAATCCCATCAACCAAAGGAATGAACTACACCCATGCAGTTACTCAGCCATTAAAGGATATCTCCCATGAAGGTCCATGCCCCTTCCGTACATCTCCACCCCTATATGATATCTTCGTAGTTAAATTTTATAAATACCTAAACTGGATTATCTGTCACTTTCCTGCTCTGATGTGTAATAAGGATAAATTTTACAAGTTAGACTATTTATGTAGCGGCAGCAGCTGGATTTCTTTAGTCCTAGCACCTGTTTGCCTATAAAGCTAGAGGACTCATGCTTGTTTCAAAACATAAGTTCTCTTGAAGTCATAATGAACGATATTCACTTAAGTATATCAGTCGGGCAGGTTCCATCGGTCCATCAGGAAGGTTACATATGAATTCTAAGTTATTACCGTCTGGGTCATTAAAGTACACTGAGGCATTTCGAGAATGAGGTCGAGCATATGGCTCAATGGGTGGCATTTTACCATGTTGCGCTACCGAAATCCCTCGTTCTTTTAACCATGCTTCTGCCTTTTCGATATCATCAAAATCGACTTCAAACGCTAAGTGTCTGCCGTTCGGTGGATAACTACCTGGTTCACGTTGCGATGTCATCTCATGCTTCCACAATCCGAGTTGACTCCTTTGTGGAATAATCCAAAGGAATGCTACTTCATCATCTTCCTCTTTAAGTTGTAACCCGAGCTTCTGATAAAATTCAACGGATGCACTGATGTTTGATACAGGTAAATGTACTTCATACAAACCTTTTATCATCAGAATCAACTCCCTCTTCTAACAATTTATAGAAAGAGAACCACAAGGACATCATTTAAATCAGTTTTACTGAGGAACCTTTCACGCACCATCTCCATGTCATGTGGCTTATCCCGTCCTTCATAATAGGCGAGAACACGGGGGTCATTGAGCCACTTGTGAAGTATGGGACCATCTTCATCCGTGAGAGGACGGATTTCTAAATCACCTCGTGACAGTTCCACAGCAGCTACCTCTCATTGCAATTGGGATTTCTATGTAGTGGTCACGTGGAATTAACCTGACTGATTACGCAAGATTCCGAAATAATTCCCCATGATATATCATACAACAGATGAGTGATCAGTGATCTTTAATTTGCACACCGGTTACATGAATAACTAATCACAAATTAAAAGTACCCCCAACAGGCTACCCTCACTCCTTATCACCGCTTATCGATTTTCCAATAAATCATGTTTTCCACTTGAGATGTCTGTTTCATACCGACTCTTTCTAGCACACATACAGACGGTGTGTTCGTGACAAGGCACTCTGCAGTAACGCATGTAACGTTGGATTGGTGGAAAGCCCATTCAATGAAAGCCTGAGCCATCTCTGTAGCATAATCCTTGCCTCTGATACTTTGGAATAATGTCATACCCAATTTCCATATTCCCGAGTTCATCAGGTGAGGATTTGAAACCCATCGTTCCAATCAAAATAGCAATGGAAAGACTGTTTTCTCAAATTGTAAAAGATTATGACCAACGAATGCTCAACTTCAGCCAATTGTATAGTATCGAATCTTCTCTTTTACAGATGGCGGTCTATCATGGTGAAAGCTGTATAAATAGGGTTGTTTGCCATTAACGATTCTTCGAATGGGGTATTTAGGTAGTTGCCGATGTTGCGTATTATATGACAGGTTTCTTGAATGTCACTATCCATGTTCTCTTTGACTTCTTTCGATTCAATGTGAGCCCTTGTATTTTGCAAGCGAAAGTGGTCATATTTAGATTAGCATTTAAACAACATCATTGAAAGCTGTGTTAAAAAGCATTTGATAACCCCCCTTTTCCATCAGATAGGCTATACTTATAACTCATCTGATGGAAAGGTTACATGCCATACGAAGCACGGATTTTTAAGAATTAGTTGAGCAAAAATTTATCTGTGTTTGGTTGTCCGAGTCCTGTGACAGGGTTGTCTGTCCCATTGACTGAGTAGGCCCCGTTATTCCCAAAGGCTACTTTGCTGTACACTCCAGGAATCGAGGAAGCAGCATAGAGAATCGGGTTGATATTCCCGAGACCCTTGTTATATGCGAGAGATAGGTCTGCCACCCATCCAGAGAACAAAGGCGCTCCGGCACTCGTACCTCCTGACAGGCTAGGACTGCCGTCAAAATAGCTAAAATAACCAGGTGTTACGACTGATGCAGGTAGGGAGAGGTCAGGTACCATCCGGCCAGTTAACCCTGGATTTAGAGCCTTCTGATAAGCAGGAGCAGGCTCTACGCTGCTAATACCACCAGCACCCATCATATTTTGCTGACTGAGAAAATCGAGTAGCGTCGTTTTCGGAATTTCTTGACCAAGGTTTCCTCCCCAAAGTGCTGCTTGTGACAAAGTTCCATTCGGCGTAACACTGTCTTCAGTTCCACCGATAGCAGTGACATAAGAACTGGAGGCTGGGAAACTGGTCTGAGCACTATAAGCAAGGGATTGTGGAGCGCCGTAGTTGATATCTTGTGCACCACTATATCCTCCGTCATCACCTGCGGATGCAACGATAGTGATCCCTTCTGCATTAGCCTGTTGAGCCAGCAAGTCCCAAGAAGCCTCGTAGCCGGGATCGTAATAGGAATTAAGATCCAAGTCACCCTCACCATAACTAATACTAAACACGCTCACATCATCGTCTGCAATGACTGCATTCAATGCTTCGTTAAAGTCACCTGCAGAGTAAATGTGGATGTTTGCTCCTGGTGCAGAGGTCTCCATCATTTGTAAATCAAGACTCATCTCACCTTCAATACCCCCATAACTACTATCCACTTCAGAATCTGGTCCGATGTAGTCTACCTTAAAATTCTCCGGAGTGAGACCAAATTGACTAGCGAATTGGGCCTCATCGCTTTCTGGTATGCTGAAACTACTAGAATTAAGGATTCCCTGATCCCCGATGCCACCTGCAGTGAAAACGCCGATACTTGGGCGTTTCCCTTGTGATACATAAGACTGCTCAGTTGCCACGGTCTTTTGCGCATTAAATACAGTGTTTACCGAATTTGAAGCTGGGTTCCACGGAGCCACGATATCGCCACTGCCCCCGCCAAAGAGGCTCGCCACAGAAGTAGTCGCAGTCGCTGGTCCTACAAACGACGCAGTCGGCAATTGTACCGTTGCCGTATAAGTTCCATCGGTAACCGTGAGTGCCATACTTACGTTTTGTTGTTGGCTGAACGTAAAATCAGTTACCATTTGACCTGAAGCGGGATTATTGTATTGCATAATGAATGACCCTGCACCGACATACGGCCCGCTCAATCCTGTCGCAAATAGAAAATTGGTATCGGGTTTGCCATGTAAAGTAGCTGTTACCAAGTAGCGTACAGCCTCTCCAGGTGCGCGTGACCCATTGGTAATTCGTTGTACGGTAACATGAAAGGGACCACTCGTTGCTGATGCTGTTGCGCCTGGTGGTGTGGGGCCCATTTTGGAAGGAGATGCATATTGCATGCAGAGCTTTGATGTCACGACTTGCGGACGGGGGATCGACCTTACCATGCCGGTAATACCAACTGCTGTTTGAAGCCAAGTCGGTATGGTAATGGCACTGTTTGGGGAAATGAATCTCCCGTTTTTGCCGTTGGAGTAAGTGGTGAGTTGGGTGTCAAATAATGAGTTGATATGTCCTACCGTACCGGTTACATTGAGTATTTGTCCTGAGATATCGGTTTTGAAGCCCGCTGCAGTTAGATTTTGTTGAATTTGCGCCAGCGTATTTTGGTCGGGTCCAAATTGTGTTTGCAACTGTGATTTCGTAAGAAACTGGTGGTACTGTGCATTCCCCTTTTGACTGACTGCTTGAACAAAAGAGGCCAATCCTGAAGTGTTTTTAGAAGGTAAAACGATGCCAAAGGTGTACGTCTGGGAGGGATTTACTGCCCCTAGGTTACTGCTTGAATTCAAAACATTCATCGGAACAGTTACATCAGCGTGTGGCAGCAGCAACGTCTGAGCATACACGTTGGCCTGAGGTGTGATTCCGAATGCCAACAAAGACGCAGTGGCTGTTAGAGCGAGTGCTCCCAAATACTTTTTCTTCAAAGGTCATTCACCCATTTCTCGTAAATTGGTTGGATAACAATGTTTGATTAATAATGAACAAACCGATTGATTGGAGAGGATGCAGTTGAATTCTCACCAATTGAACCATGGGTAGAAAGAATAGAAAGAGAGCATTGACTTAATACATAGATCATTAGGACAAATTGTTTATTTCTGATTCGCTTCCTTGTATAAGGGAACCACCACCAACCACATTAAATTTTTAAGATTCAAAAAAATATTACCATAGTCGTCTGAATAAAGGTGTCGAACTGTGTCAATCGACATTCAATATTTAACCCGAGAATAAGACTTGGGCAAACAAAACCCGTGTCCATCTCTATGCCTAACATCATACGTATGGATGACTGCCAAGATTTTGCAATGCTTTATCAGTTCTTGCCGATTGAAAAGCCATGGAACAGTCTCCCACCGAAAGGCTCTAATACTTTATCCGTGAGTTTCACTACTTCACTTTTGTTCCCAGCTCGATAAAAGGCCGTAAATGCATTTACGAACTCATTCGCAAACACTTCGTCATATTGCTTGAGTGCTCGCACAATCCACTTTGAAGTCCCAATCCACTGTCCATGTGTTCTTAAAAAGAACTCATGTATGGCATCAGCTAACGTGTTTGCAATAAACAAATCTTCGTCTTCCTTCGACGAGCCAACAAAATCATCAAGTGCATCGGAAAGCATGTATCGCTTCATCGCAATAGTGTCTAGTGACCATCGGTCAGGACCGTTTTCAAGAAGTTGTTTCGCTTCACATTTGATTGCATCGATGATACCCAAGTCCTTTAAGACAAGGCCCTCGCTTACCATTCTTGGGAGAGAAGGACGTGCACGTATACAATCACTTTCGAAAAAGTCACTGTAAGACTGCAGATTATGGACAAACACTTCAATTGCCCATCCATGTTCGAATAACGATTCTCGATATGCGGAACTGATACTATCGTCGAAAACAACAATGTCGAGGTCAGAAGTATTGGTTGCTTCTCCTCTCACAACGCTCCCAGCCAATAATGCCGCTTGGCAACTCGGAAAACAGAATTCAATAAACTGGTTTGCAGCCTCAATCGCATTCAACCTCATTCGCTTTCACCGCTTCCCAAAATTGTGACCCTGTTGTAGGACTAACATCGACCAAATATTTAGTACGAAATTGCTTAAAAGTGAGAATATTTATAAACTGCCGGTGTGAGGCACGTTTCTCAGCTTGCTGAACCCGCTCAATATTTGCACCATTTGACTCGACATAAAGACGCCACAGCAGGATTCCTCCTGCTACTAATTCGATAATACTATCAGCACCAAATGCAGTGAGAGCTAGTGAGTGAGCAACGATACCTAATCCAATTGCTACTACTGCTTCTACGAATATGTCATGGAGAAAGACACGAAGCAAGGGATTCATGGCCAAATTGGTATAAAAACTGGTGCTGGATTACTGCACCATAGCTCATCATTCCTGCCGCTAACGCAGCAAGTACAGTTAATTGGCTGCTCCACGTTCACGCATTCCTGGAATCGAGTGCTTCTAGTGCATCTGCCCCCGTAATAGACTAAAAGAATTGCACATCTATTAGTAAATTCAAAGCAAGCCGAACCATGTCACGGCACTGTATTCCGTTTTCATAAATCGGATCATCGTAATGGATCGTAAAGAAATCCCTGTCTACACCAACAATGCGAAAACCACATTTTTGATACAAAGCCAACTGACCAACACTAGAGTTCCCCGTTCCTATTTCAATCGTTTTATATCCCATAAAATTAGCAGTTTCAATTGCATGAAGAACCAGTTGTTTCCCTATCCCATGACCCTGTTTTTCTTCCACAACCGCAACATTGACTAGTTCGACTGTTTGCGGACGTGTATCAATGAGGACATACACTCCAATAATTTCACCGTTTAAATCAGCGATGAAATTATAACCTCGATGAATGTAACTCTCTATAGCTTTTTCAGAAGGGTCAGCAAGCAAAAGTAGTGACAGCGGAACCTGTTCTTCAGAAAGTAGAGGTCGAATGTTAAGACAATTCATCATTAAATCGCTCCAATTTGTTTCCCCATATGACTGCCCCCATAACACAGCACAACCGTACCTATCCAACACTGTTTATTTGTGTGTCAGCTAAACTAACTCATTCTTCAGGATTTTTCTCAAATAGATGAAGAGCCAGACTTCCTTTTATTAATGTTTTTTATCGCTCTATTGACAGCTTTTTTCACGTATGGTCGCTCGTCCGACGAGAGAATATCAAATACATGTTGGGATTCATCTGCAAACTTTACACCTTCTGCGGCTGAGAAAATCATTGCAATATTCCAGCGAACTTGCTCATCCTCATCATTCACCCATGAGTCTAATCGTTTTAACACTTGCGCAGGATAATATTTTATAAGTGCACTGCCAATCGCAAATGGACCCAAGTTATCTCTTACATATCGTGAACGATCAGACAGAAGATGCTCAACTATATTTAAAAATGGCTCAATAAAATCAGGATCCCGACTCTTCCCCGCATACATCATGGCAAGGACAACCGCCCGTCGTATGTTTTCAGATACGTCCTTTGACCACTCCTCCATCACGGGGAAGTAGTCATGAAAGTGCTTTTCTAATATCAAACCACAAGCACTTGCTACCCATTCTCGAACTTCCCAATTATCACTGTCTGCCAATCGATACAATACACGATTGACTTCAGATGATTGGCTTAGATAAAAATCAGTTAAGCAAATCGCTCCCACTTCTTGTGCGGTTATGTTTTCATGACTGCATAATTGTAGTATTAGCGGGTACAGCGTATTTGAGTTCGTCTTTCGCAGTAAATGAATTGCATGATTTTTAATTTTCGCGGGTGCTGTTCCTGCATGTGCGGTTGACTGTGAATCTAACGCCTTAACCACACCTTCAACTAAACCTTGTTCAATTGCTTCTGAAAATAATTGTTTCCAATTATTTATGATAACCTCACCGCCTATCCATCGTCATGTAAAGTTTTCCAATAACATAGTGGAGTAGCTATGACCTACTCCATCTGCGACATAATCCATACCGTATGCTATCATAATATTGAGTTAATGAACAAAAACGACTAGTCCTCTTGCACAAAGGTAGCAGCGAACGTAGACTGTTATAGATGTTCCCCTCTATTTCCAAACGAAATCATAGACCTAGTATAAAGTCGACAATTTTCTTTTCCCTAGCCTCTTATCAGTCATTGATAGTTAACGAATAATAGGATCTGCTTCAAACTTTAAACATCTAATGAACCCCAATGGTTCTGACTATATCGCCAGAACCATTGGGGTCGTTGAAACATCAAATCATCTTACCCGCAAGGCTAGACGTCATTTCCCGCCTCCTGCTGGGCCAATTCCAAGAAAAACGATTTACGAACTACGGATATTACAACTTACGATGACGGTTGCAAAAAACAATAACGAATGACCCACAGCAACTTTAACTGTTCAAAAAGTCAAGCAGCGCCTTGTTAAACTTTTCTCCTTCAATTGTCAGATGACTGTCTAGTATCTAGACAGTCAATCCGCGCACGTATCGACCGTTGCTGGAGAAACTTCACATAACCTATCCACAATATCTTGTTTTCCTACTGCTTTGGTCACACAGTCCGAGAACTGTAAAATCTATCGGAGAGCAATTGTTTCTTGACTCGGGAACACTTACCCTGGACCTAGTATAAAGTAGTGGACACAAAAAGGAGGACTGATAAACTATGATTGAAAGGTTGTGTCGGGAAATTGGGAACGAAACAAACTAGGTATACTGAAGAATGTAAGTCCATGATTGTTGAC
>NZ_JALBUF010000012.1 GCF_022606465.1 Sulfoacidibacillus ferrooxidans | reverse complement strand
ATTTAGTTTTCAAGGATCCACTTGCTTGCCTTCTTCGCGCCGCCGTTCGTGGCGACAGGTAGTAATATAACACAGTCGTTTTACCCATGTCAAAGCCTTACCTTAAAGTAAATACATTGCGAATTATTCTATATATAACGCAGGTAATTCCGTATTTATTCACTTAGCCAAAAGAATTCAAAGTTTCGTACTACTACGCGCGATGGATAAGCGTTGTAATATGACGAAAAGGGATAATAGCCATAGCAACAACTGATTTAGGATTGCGTGTTCCTGATTGAACGGGTGGTGTACCTGGTGGAAATAGACCGAGATAGAGATAATGATCATCAGATTGCAAAATAACTCCCGTAAAACCTTGACTTCCTGGGCCTATACCTGTTGTGTAAACAGTGATGATATCACCTATATCAATAGAACGTGGTGATCGGTCAAATGGCATGTTCATCATCTATCCTTCTTTTAATCAAGACATCAGAATATTAAGTATAACTATATGTATAGTTAATGCGTATCGGGTTGCTTTCGTGTGGACAAACAAAGTAGGTCAATTTGCTATCTTTCATAAATACAATCAGTACGCTATAGATCTCTAAGTAAAGAGACAGACTTTCATCAAAAAGATAGTCCAAATGGACCTCCCTACAAACTACAAACGAGAATAACATGAATACTTATTAAGACTAATTACACTTAGCATTTATAGGAGGACACAAACCGCTATGATGGATCATGAACACTTTTTTAAAATGCAACGTCACAAGCATGATCAAGATATATTCCACACTTTATTGCGAGAACACGAAAAAATTCACCGCGAAGTCACTTCTTTGCCAAATGGCATACGCACGATAACAACGTCAGAAGACCCTGTAATTGTGTCACTACTGCACGACCATGTTCCTGCCATGCATAAACGATTGCAAGAAAATATCGGTCTTCGCTTTTGGGATCCAGCTTTCGTCGAGATTTTTGCTCAAAGAGAGGCTATTGATATGACAGTCACACTCTTAACGAATGGTGTTCAAGTAGAGGAGTTAAGTTCCGATGATAACGTTGTAGCCCTGATACATGCTCATGGCGAAGCGGTTAGTGCATTTACAAGAGAGGGATTTACTGCTTCGCAAAGACCGAGTCCATTACCAGTAGAATATCGATTTTTCAAGAAATAAGCATGCAATAACTACAGTTCCCGTTGAAGTGACCACAAGGTTTTATCTGATGTCGTAACTGAAGAGGCGCCAGCAGCTAATGCCGCCTTCACATCAGTTGTCGTATGTAAAAATCCTCCTGCAAATACAGGCAGTTTGGTTTGTGTGCATACATCTCTTATCACACTTGGCATAATGCCTGGGAGGACTTCTATATAATCTGGATGCGCAGATTGAATGACACGATAACTCGTTTCTAATGAATGACTATCAATAAGAAAAATTCTCTGTACAGCAAGTAGTCCTCTTTTTTTAGCCGTTGTGATTACTTGCGCATGAGTAGAGATGAGTCCATCTGGTTTAATATCTTGACAAAGGTACTGCGCACCAGCTTCATCAGCTTTTAGCCCTTGTATCAAATCTGCATGCAATAAAATTTTCTTCTTGTGTCGATGCACAAAGTCAACCACATAAGTAAGCTGCGATATATGAATTTGCAACATAATCATATATTCAAAATGATTGTGTACAAGCGATTCAATATCTGAGATTCGATTAGTAGCAGGGATCATTTTTTGCGTAATTTCCATCAGATATTCCTCCAAACGTATTTCATTCAACTAAGCAAAAGATAAAGTATGGTCATTTAGATTCCCAAAGTCATTCCAAGGTACCCAATCACCATATATCTATACTACAAAACTTCTGTTGCCTCACGTAACTGTTCTTCTAATTCTTTATCATAAATTTCTGTTTGTTTATCTGACCATCCTAAAGTTTGTTGCATATAAGCAATCACCAAATCTTTCCACTTACTTACCCATGCAACATCAAAAAACATGGCCCCAGTTCGACGAATGAAAAAATCCGAGGGTGTAACTACCATTTCAGATTGCATTCCATACTGTAAGGATGCAAATACTTCGGCTGATAGTCGACTCCGTTTCCATTCCTCATTCATGCTTTCAAGAATGGCATATAATCGCTCCATATTCTTTCCGTACCGATGAGCAAGTTTACGCGCTTCAACTATAGATAATCCAAAGTCAGCACTTTTTGTACACATGTCCTCAACAAATACACTCAATTCATCAGAGTCCTTAAATTCGCCACCCGATAATGATATCTTATCTGTTGTGCACGGGGGAAATTCTATATGTTCCTCATGTTTCAAAGCATGAGCGACATGAGTAACAGCTTTATCCGCCATGACTCGATATCCCGTTAACTTACCACCCGCAATGGTAATCAAACCACTTTTAGAAAGAAAAATTTCATCTTTGCGAGATATTTCAGATGCACTTTTTCCTTCTTCTTGAATCAAAGGACGAACACCAGCCCAAAAGCTTTCAATATCTTTCCTAGATAATTCGACACTTGGGAACATAAAGTTGACACATGTAATGAGATAATCGACATCTTGTTGGCTCACCCTAGGATTCTTTACATCGCCATGATAGTCCGTATCTGTTGTACCAACATACGTTTTCCCATCACGAGGTATAGCAAAAATCATTCGTCCATCCTGCACGTCAAAATATACGGGATTCTGTAAAGGAAACCGAGTTCCATCAATAACAAGATGTACACCTTTTGTCAAATGTAGCGTTTTACCCTGTTTTGAATGATCGATATCCCGCAACTCATCTACCCACGGACCCGTTGCGTTAATCACGTGCTTAGCCCGAATAGAGAATAACTCTCCATTTAACAGATTGACAACTTTAGCTCCAATAATCATCCCATTTTCATAAAGCAATGAATCCACCTTCGTATAATTAACCGCTACCGCACCTTGATCTACTGCTTTTTTAATAATTTCTAACGTAAGCCTTGCATCATCCGTTCTGTATTCAACATAATACCCTGCCCCCTTCAAATTGTCTTTGCGAAGTAATGGTTCCTTCTCTAGAGCTTGTGAAGCAGAAAGCATCTTACGTCGCTCACCACGCTTCACCTTTGCAAGGCGATCGTACAGATAGATTCCAATAGAACTGGTAAATTTGCCATAACTGCCATGTTCGATAATAGGTAAAAGCATCCAAAGCGGTGTCGTTACATGAGGGGCATTCTCGTAGACAATTGCCCTTTCTTTCCCTACTTCAGCAACCAGACCAATATCCAATTGCTTCAAATAGCGCAATCCACCATGAACTAATTTTGTAGACCTACTTGACGTACCTGCAGCAAAGTCTTGCATTTCAACGAGTCCGACCTTCATTCCTCGCATCTGTCCATCGAGGAGAATGCCAGCACCTGTAATTCCCCCACCAATGACCAATACATCCAATAAAGTGGACTGCAAATATTCATACATGGAATAACGATGTTCGTTAGAAAACTGATTACTCATATCATCTCACTCCTTAACAGTAAAACCACAAGTCGATTCCTTATCAAGGAAGACTTGTGGTTTCTCAATGGCTCCATACCACGTTCATAATTAAGTTGTAAAAACTATGATGTAAATGTTCTTGTTGCTTTTACGGCTTTTAACCAACCTAAGTATAGGCGACTACGCGTGTCATTGTCCATAGTATTTGTAAAAGTACGGTCAATCTTAGTTTGAGAAGAAATTTCCCGCTTATCCCTCCAAAAACCAACCGCTAGACCAGCTAAATATGCAGCGCCTAATGCTGTTGTTTCTAATATAGCAGGTCGTTCTACTGGAACATCTAACAAATCACTTTGAAACTGCATAAGAAAATGATTCAGGGTCGCCCCCCCATCAACACGCAATTTTGTAAGAGAAATGCCAGACTCCTCTTCCATGACTGCAAGAACATCTTTTGTTTGATATGCCAAGGCTTCAAGTGTCGCACGCACAAAATGTTCTTTTTGCGTTCCCCTTGTAAGACCAAAAACTGCACCTCGAGCCTCGCTATCCCAATAAGGAGTTCCGAGTCCAACAAATGCAGGAACCATGTATACTCCATTTGTAGAATCGACACGAGAAGCATATTGCTCGCTGTCTGATGCATTTTTGAACATACGAAGGCCATCTCTTAACCACTGAATGGCAGAACCTCCAACAAAGATACTCCCTTCCAATGCGTACTCTACTTTCCCATCGATCCCCCAAGCAATTGTCGTAAGTAACCCTTTATCAGAGCGTACAGCGCGCTCGCCTGTATTCATCAGCATAAAGCAACCAGTTCCGTAAGTATTTTTGACCATACCTGGTTCAAAGCAAGTCTGACCAAATAAGGCAGCTTGTTGATCACCAGCAATCCCTGAGATAGGGATTGCTTCACCGAAAAATACACTTGGATCCGTCTTAGCATATATTTCAGAGGATGTACAAACCTCAGGTAATAAAATCTTTGGTATCGATAAAATCTCCAAAATTTCTTCATCCCATATTTTTTCGTAAATATTGAACATAAGTGTTCTCGAAGCATTGCTATAATCTGTAACGTGTCTTTTACCACTAGTAAGTTTCCAGACTAGCCATGTATCGATGGTGCCAAACAGCAGTTCACCCTGTTCAGCTTTTTCACGAACACCTGGTATATGGTCGAGAATCCATTTTACTTTTGTACCAGAAAAGTACGCATCAATTAACAACCCGGTCTTTTCATGAATGATACGTTCGTAGCCTTTTTGTCGCAATTCTTCGCATATATCAAATGTTTGACGAGATTGCCATACAATAGCATGGTAAACGGGAATACCAGTATTCTTATCCCAAATTACAGTTGTCTCACGTTGATTTGCAATTCCAATAGCCGCAATATCAGATACACGGATGTGATTGTGAGCAACAACCTCTGCAATGACACTTTGTACAGTGTCCCATATTTCAAGAGCATTATGCTCTACCCATCCATTATTAGAAAAAATTTGTTTACATTCTTTCTGTGCAAACGCAGTGATGTGCCCTGACTTATTAACTAAAATAGCGCGCGAACTAGTCGTTCCTTGGTCAATTGACAATATGTATGATTGCACATCTTCACTCCGTTCCTATAGAACGTTTAAAGACATAAAAAAATATACCACTACCACGCATCAAAACGCACATAGCTGTTATTAACAACGTATATGCACGGAAACGGTTAGTCGTATACCCATTCATGGAGCGGATGACGGGATTCGAACCCGCAACATTCAGCTTGGGAAGCTGACGCTCTGCCAGTTGAACTACATCCGCATATGAAACCATTCAATTCCAAAACAATAGATAAATTATAACACATAAAAATAGTACTTTCAACTGACAGCAAAAAAGCGTTTGTGTAGGTCTAGAAAGTATTATGGATTTATATTCGTTCATAAAAAAATGGAATAACCTGCTTTAAGCGATAGGTCTCAGGATGAAATATTTGCTCAGTTCCACCCACAAATAAAATGCCGCCCACACGAAGTGCTTGAGCAAATTTTTCAATTAACATATGTTTTGCATCATCAGTAAAATAAATAAGTACATTCCTACAGATGATCAGATCTAAATGTGTAGGGAAAACATCAGCTAGTAAATTGTGTTGGTGAAATGTAATACGCTCTTTGACAAATGGAGCTACCACTACCTTGTGATGCTCATCCTCTATAAAGTAGCTGTCCTGCCAACGTTTGTCTAACATCGTTATCTCTTGTACAGCATATTGTCCTCTTTTAGCTACACTAAGTGCTTGAACATCAATATCTGTTGCTAAAATAGAGATCTGTTCAATCGATATAACATTCGCAAGTATCATAAAAAGTGTATATGGCTCTTGACCAGTGCTACAAGCAGCACTCCATGCATGAAACTCTCTCGAGGAGATCAACCTAGGTATGATATCTTTCTTAAGCGTCTCCCAACGCACTGGATTGCGAAGAAATTCAGACACATTGATCGTCATACGATCAAGTAATTCAGCAAGCAGAACAGAACTATCTTGTACTGCAAAATAATACTCTTCAAATGACTGATAACCACGTTTAGTACAAAGAGCAAAAAGACGTCGCTCCATTTGTGCACGTTTATATAAAGAGAGATCTATACCTGTTGTAGATCGAAATTGTTCTACAAACCAATCGTACCCGAGACTACTACTACGATCATGATCCATGTCGACTGCATCCTTATTTGATATGCGAATGTGTTAGCTGATAGCTATAAAAGTTACAACAACATGATCGGATAAATGACTGAACCGATCATGTTGTTGATTTATTAATATTGATTACATAGATACTACTTACACCCAAGATCCGATCGTTTTTTCATATGAAATTACATCTGCTTCATTAAACCACATAGCAATCTCACGTGCTGCGCTTTCCGAAGAGTCGCTACCATGAATGATATTCATACCGAGACTAACTGCATAATCACCACGAATAGTTCCAGGCATAGAATCAACAGGGTTGGTCTTACCCATCATTGTACGTGCGATAGAGATAGCATTAGGACCTTCCCAAACCATTGCAAATACAGGGGACGACGTAATAAAACTAACAAGTTCTCCAAAAAACGGACGCTCACGATGTTCAGCGTAATGCGACTCTGCTAATTCTTTGTTAACGTCTAAAAGCTTTGCACCAACGAGCTTCAACCCGCGTTTTTCAAAACGTGAAACAATCTCTCCAATCAAACTGCGTTGTACTCCATCTGGCTTAATCATAATAAATGTACGTTCCATAATGAGCCTCATTTCTTTTAAGTCTAATGTGTGTAGATAACGGTTATTATTGTAACAGCATAGAACAGACATACGCAATGAAAAGCATGATATTTCCTTGGCTTCAATAAAATCTAATGATCTCGTTGCCCGACAAAACTTGCAAGTTCTATCAATGATTCACGCGTAGGAATATCGGGTAAAGTAGATAAAGCCATATTGGCCTTATCGAGATAACGATCAGCAAGTGCTTTTGCTTTTACAATTCCGTCACTATCCTTAACAATGGCAATAGCCTCAAGAACTTGTTCAGACGTCTGATTGAGTGAAATTAAATGACCCAGATCAGTTTTTGTTTGTGAATTTTGCAAAGCAAAAAGCACAGGAATAGTAATATTCCCTTGCCGTAAATCTCCACCAACAGGTTTCCCCAAACGTTCAGCAGAAGCTGTGAAATCAAGAATATCATCCGTTATTTGAAATGCCATACCCGCATAATATCCAAAGCGTCTTAAAGATGCAACAATCGAAGAATCCGCCTGCGAAACAAGTGCACCAAGTGCACAAGACATTACAATTAATAAAGCAGTTTTACGTCTTATGCGTTTCAAATAAATACGTAAATTTTGATCTAAAGAATACAAATCGCGAATCTGTTCAATTTCACCAATACACATATGTTCAATGGCTGCAGATAAAATGCGATGAGCCCGAGGATCTTTTATTTCAGATAACACGGACAGTGCTTGTGCAAATATAAAATCTCCTGTATACATCGCTACGCGATTACCAAAATGAGCCTTGACAGTTGAATTTCCACGCCTTGTATCCGCATTGTCAATCACATCGTCATGTACAAGAGTAGCCATGTGAATGAGCTCAAGTCCCACTGCAACCTGCGCCAAGGAGTCTATACGATATGCGCCAAATTTCCCAGCCAACAGCACAAATACTGGTCGTAAACGTTTGCCCCCTGCTTCAAGTAAATGCACAGCTGCATCTTCAAGAATAGGTTGCACAGAGCAAAGCTGATCGCGCAAACGATCTTCAATATATGTTAAATCCGATTCTAAATCAGCGTATAAATCAGTTACAACCACGGTGTCATTCACCTTCTACGTCTTTACCTACGCCTTTAGTTAGGCTTTAGGTTTGCGTCCAATGTGGAGAGCGCAAATACCTCCAGTTAATGCGTAGTGATCAACGTGTTCTAGTCCAGCTTCAGAAAATAGCTTGGCCAATGCAAAACGGTCAGGAAATTCTATCAATGATTCTGGTAACCACTTATATGGCTCTGCTTTCCCTACCGCTAGGCGACCCACAAAGGGTAGAATACGGTAAAAATAAAAATAATAAAGAGCTCGAAAAGGTGGCCAAGTCGGTTTGGAAAGTTCAAGACATACCACTAATCCACCTGGTTTAACGACACGTTTCATTTCACCGATAACCCGTGGAATATCAGGCATATTTCTTAGCCCAAAACCAATTGTTACATAATCAAACATACTATCCTGATAAGGAATATCCATAGCATTGCCACGAATAAGCTCAATGCGATCCGTCAATCCCCGTCGTTTCACTTTCGTTTCACCAACATCAAGCATTTCTTGACAAAAATCAAGTCCTACAATATGTCCCTCTTTACCAGTGGTATCAGCTAAAGAAATAGCCCAATCTGCCGTGCCTGTCGCCAGATCCAAACATTTTGCTCCCTTGCGCACGTTCATCTTGCGCATGGTAAATTTTCTCCAAAGCTTATGCTGATTAAAACTAAGTATAGAATTCATTACATCATAGCGCCCAGCAATTTGAGAAAACACATCATGCACAAATTCAGAACGTACGTGAGAATGATTATCAGCCATTTCCTATCAACCTCCTTCCACTGATGGAGCGTGATCAGCTCCATTGTTTGCGTGGGTAAAAAACTTTTCTAATCGTGACCATCCATCTATCCCCATCAGATCGATAGCAACGTCTTCTAGCTGAGTCATTACACCGCGAAACCCGTGGAATACACGTTTCATCGTTCCGTATTTAGAGTGTAGCGAAGATAACCGCTTGTCTCCAACTTCACTGCGTAATTGAGTATCAATAAAGATACGCTCATCTTCTGTTGCAGACTGAGCAAGTATAATGTTTGTTAATGTCTTTTCTCCAGCAAAAGATGCTCGACTAAGTTCCTTGTCATAAATACTTGCCGATATGGCTAAATCAATCATAAGACGTATGCGTTCAAAAGGTGCATAAGCATCACATAATGCGTGTAAGAGAGCGCCATGTATGACTGATAAGTCTCTATGATAATCCATTTCATTATAAGTGCCATTTAATACGGCGCTGTGCAATGACATTTTAGCTTCATTAATTTGAATGATTGCCTTTGCAAAGATTTTCACCATTTCAAGAAGTCCCGCATCTGCTAATAAACGATAAAATAAGCTACTAAGGTAATCGCCGCCTAAGATAGCTAGTTGACGACGTTTTTCGTTAGCTGGCTTACCCTCTTTTATAGAGTCATGCATGCAAAGACCATGGTACATCATAATCATCGCTGTTAGAAGTCTCTTCTGAACTGTTAATCCAATAGTAGATTCCCCTAAAACTGTCGCACCAAGCAATAACTGTAGCTGCGACAAGGTGGGAAGCACTGATGCATCATTGAGCACTTGATGAGAGATCATGTGTTCAGCGAAGGTTTGTACTTCCTCATATTTCAGGCCTTCATTTCGGCTTAGATTGTCGAGATCTATACCCACCCTGCCCATCTCCCGCCATCCACGTTTGCCATCCCCACATGAAGCGCGTTCATTATATCATATTCAGGATCATGCAAGCATGGTTTGCTATGGTTACTTCTTTATTGTTCTGTGTCAATTATCCCATGTTTCGTATAAATAAGAGCTGGACCACGAATCTTGATCGCAGATGTGTATTCTGTAAATTGTGCGATCATGACTTCGCCTCGATCTAGTTTCTCCAAATGATTAAATTTTGTTTCCTGCCCTCGTGTCAATCCAATCACTTGGACACCGCTTACTTTTGCTTTTATGATGACATAGTCCTCTTCCGTCACGTTCAATACGCCCTTTCGGATGTGAGGTCTGTTCTTCTATTAAAAAGATCAGCCCGATATGCACGGGCTGATCTTTGTGGTCGGAATGCCGGGATTCGAACCCGGGACCTCTACCTCCCCAAGGTAGCGCGCTACCAGGCTGCGCTACATCCCGTCACTTGCGAATGGAGTTAATTATAACAGTGACTACGATCTTTCGCAAGCAGGCGAAAAACGTCAGAATAAGGCGAATCAATGATTATTTTCTTATTTCCTCGGCAATCCTTTGCGCTGTTTTTCAAGTGTTCGTAGTTCGATACGCCTGATCTTCCCACTCGTTGTTTTTGGTAAAGAGTCCACAAACTCGATTTCACGTGGGTATTTATACGGAGCTGTCATTTCTTTAGCATGCTGCTGTAGCTCTACTATTAATTCGTCATTGGCATTTACCCCTTCTTTTAAAATAATAAACGCTTTCACAATGTGACCGCGTTCTTCATCAGGGCTAGCGACTGCTGCACATTCAGCGACAGCAGGATGTAAGACCAATGCATCCTCTACTTCAAAAGGTCCTATCGTATATCCAGAACTAATAATCATGTCATCAGCGCGTCCCTCAAACCATAGGTATCCATCTTCATCAAATCTACCGAGATCACCTGTGACATAAAAATCTTTGCGAAAAGAATGTTTTGTACGTTCGGGATCGTATAGATATTCTTTAAATAGAGTAGGCGCTGTACGTTTGACTGCAATATCTCCGATTTCCCCAACAGAAAGCGGAGTACCATCTTCATCAATGATCGCAACTTCATGTAAAGGCGACGGTTTACCCATAGATCCAGGTTTAACTTCCATGCCAACTTGAGTGGATACCAAAAGTGAATTCTCCGTTTGACCGTAACCATCTCGCACATAGACATGACATTGACGTAAAAAGGACTCTATCACTTCTCGATTTAGTGGTTCGCCAGCACTGACTGCACTGCGTAGTGCAAGAGGATGCCATTTGCTCATTTGTTTCGATTTGGCCATCAATCGATACTCAGTGGGGGTTGCGCAAAGTACGCGTATGGGAAACTGCTCCATTAGAGTGAGATAGCGTTCTGGAATAAACTTTCCTGTATAGATAAACGCGGTTCCACCTTTACCAAGAATAGAAACAAAAGGACTCCAAATCCACTTGGCCCAGCCAGGACTAGCTGTTGCCCATGCCCATTCCCCTTCTTGTACATCAAACCAGTGAGTTGCAGCATTAGCAATATGTGCTCGCGGCCAACCATGCACGTGCACGACACCTTTAGGTCCAGCTGTCGTACCAGAAGTATACGATAAAAAAGCCATATCATCTGCTTTCGTAAGTGCTGGTTGAGGTTTTGGTTTCATTGCGGCTTTGACGCGCTCATCATGTAAACTATAAAAATGATCTACGTGCCCCTCTGTAACAATGCGAATAATAGATGTATCTTCAGCCAACGCTTCAGACACTTCTAAAACAACATGTGGCGCACAAATAACTGCTTTTATTTGTGCATGACGAGCACGATATAGGATATCCCCCTTACGCAGCATCTCCGAACCGGGTAAAATTACCGCTCCCATCCGATTGAGTCCCAAGTATATTTGATATGCAGCGATACCTCTATTAACAAGTACGAGCACTTTGTCTCCTTGTTTCATTCCAAGATCTAAAAAAGTCTGATGTAAAATAGCTGACTCATCCGTAAGTTCCCCATATGTGCACTTTGCAGTTTGATGATCTTCTGTTTGAACAAATAAAGCCAATGAGTCTCGATGAGCAGTTGCATACGTAGAAATAGCAGTCGAAAAATTGTAGTAATCCTCCAATTAAAAGCTCCTTTCTAATAACATACACAGTTACAATAACCGATTATTACACATCCATTGTCTACGGTATCTACCCGTATGTAATAACCTTATCTAATAGTTAGATCTGAATTATATTCGCTTTGAATGGACATTTTCCTGCCTATGCTCACAATAGATGACGCGCGGGATATCCCGCGCGTCTTATTACCACTTGCAGATTCATTACAAGATAATAGCAATTAATCCTCCACTACCTTCATTAATAATGCGTTGTAGTGTTTCTTTCAACTTATATTGCGCATTTTCTGGCATCATGGATAACTTACCAGAGATGCCTTCTCGCACAATCGCAGCCAAGGACTTCCCAAAGATATCAGAATCCCAAATCTTAAGAGGATTTTCTTCAAAATCCTGCATCAAGTATTTTACTAATTCTTCACTTTGCCGTTCTGTACCGACAATAGGTGCAAATTCCGATTCGACATCAACCCGTATCATATGGATAGAGGGAGCAGTTGCTTTGAGTCTGACTCCGAATCGCGAACCTTGTCTGATTAATTCTGGTTCATCAAGGGCCATTTCCTCAAGAACAGGTGGTGCGATACCGTATCCTGTAAGTTTAACCATACGCAATGCATCTGCAACCTTATCATATTCTTTTTTAGCGTAAGCAAAGTCCTTCATTAATTTTAACAGTTGATCTTTGCCGCGAATCTCAACACCAACAACTTCCGTTAATACTTGATCATATAAAGTATCCGGAGCAGTAAGTTCAATGTCTGCTACACCTTGCCCCATATTCACTCCAGCTAGAGCAGCTTTAGCAATAAATTCATACTGTCCAAAATTCCCAATCACTCGATCGACATCACGTAGACGTTTAATATCACGGATTGTGTCACGAACGGACATTTCATAGCTTTTACGTAACCAATGCTCCGGATCTAGCACCATCACCCAACTTGGGAGATTGACATTCACTTCATGAACTGGGAATTCAAATAAAGCTTCTTTTAGAATGAGTAACACATCTTCACTGCCCATAGTTGCACAAGAAATTGCAACTGCAGGTACATCGTATTTTTCAATTAATGCTGCACGTAGTGATTGAGTTTCTGGGCTATAAGGATGCACCGAGTTAATGACCATAACAAAAGGCTTGCCAAGTTCCTTTAACTCTTCAATCACACGTTCTTCTGCTTCAATATAGTTCTCCCGAGGTATTTCCGAGATCGAACCATCTGTCGTGATCACAAGTCCAATCGTTGAGTGATCAGCAATAACTTTGCGCGTACCAATTTCAGCTGCATCTTGAAATGGAATCGGATCATCATACCATGGTGTACTCACCATCCGAGGCCCATTTTCATCTTCATAACCACGAGCTCCAATGACTGTATAGCCAACGCAATCCACAAGTCTGCAGTCAATGGTTAAGCCTTCTGCTACAGTAATTCTAGCAGCTTGATTTGGTACAAACTTAGGTTCAGTTGTCATAATTGTACGACCTGCCGCACTTTGAGGAAGTTCATCAATTGCACGTGCACGATCCGCTTCATCTTGCATTCCCGGTAATACAATTAATTCCATGAACTTCTTAATGAAGGTGGATTTACCCGTCCTTACTGGGCCTACTACGCCCAGATAGATATCGCCGCCAGTTCGCTCCGCAATATCTTTAAATATATCAAATTTGTCCACGCTATTCCCTCCCTAACTTCAAAAGCCAGCGTAGATGACCAATCATGTTCTGTTGGCTGCGGGCGCCTGACGGCCTCATCTGCGCAAAACCCTGTTTGGACGTTACATATATATGAGCTTTGCGGCCCAATATGCCCGCATAATCGTATTGGCCACAGCGAGTCCTATTTGTTTTATGTATACGCAGCATCACCACATCTTAGAACAACTACACCACACTAAATGATAGACTCTAAAAACAAACAGGTACTACAGCATATGCCGTAGTACCTGTTTCATGTTATCTCATAAAAATTACATCACTCATTAGCGACGTAGCGTCCAACTATCACTTGCATACTTTTCTTGCATCAATCGCATCGCATCTTGTATTTCAGGTTCAGTTACATTAGATTCCACCAATTCTAAGTGTAATCCATGAGCAAAACCGCTTGTAAAAGCTTGTTTTGCTTCTTGATACGTAACATTCCGAGAGGTGAGCTGACGAACGCTTATCGCCCGTTCATCAAATTCATTTCTAACACGTGCTCGTTCATCATCGGAGCGAAATAAAAGCACATCAAAAAGATCATCCGGTTCTAAATCTAAAAGTAATGACCCATGTTGTAGAAGACCATTGTGAGCACGCACCTGTGCGCTACCCGCAATTTTCTTTCCTGCTACAACAAGCTCGTACCATGAAGGAGAGTCAAAACAAGCTGCTGATCCTAATGTGCTATACTTCGTTCGTTCTGACTCATTAGTTAAAGATACTACTTCTGCTTGTACACCAAGCGAAATAAAACCTTCACATAGTCCAAGAGATAACTGCCTGTACGATTCTACAACTGAAGCTTTGGCAAACGGATGATCTCCTGGGACAATTACACTATATGTCAACTCTTTATCATGAAGTACAGCTCGCCCACCAGTCATTCTTCTTACAAGTGAAAATCCCCGATCTTGTAAGCGTTGTCTATCTACATCGCGATCCACACGTTGAAAATAACCAATGGATACGGTAGGGCGATCCCAGGCATAAAATCGTATCGTTGGTAAAACTGTGCCATTTGCGACATGCAATAAGATTGCTTCGTCAAGCGCCATATTGTATGCGGCACTTCCTACACCGGTATCAATCACGCGGAATCGATTCGCATTATCTATCATGTATTATTCAGCTATTTGCGCTTGATATTCTTTTGCGCTAAGTAATCCTTGATATTCCGTACCATCGACTTCAATCGCAATCATCCAACCACCTTCATATGGTTGCTCATTGACCTTCTCTGGTGTGTCGTTTAGTTCAGCATTGACCTTCACTACTTTACCTGTAATAGGAGCATACAAATCAGAAACGGTTTTCACTGATTCAACCGTACCAAACGTTTCTCCTGATTGTATCGTTGCACCAATATCAGGCAATTCAACAAACACAATATCACCCAGCTCACTTTGAGCAAAATCAGTAATGCCAATATAAGCAGTATTCCCCTCCATGCGAACCCACTCATGTTCCTTAGTGTACAATAGATGATCTGGTGCTTGACTCATGTCGTTTATCCCCCTAGCAGTATGTATATGTGCCATTGTATCACTTATGGAAAAATCCAGCCAGTTGTTGTTTCTTGTAAAAAGAGCTCCATTTCATGCGTACGCGTACGCGACATGAGTTCATCTACAGCAATTCGAGGTGATTTTTGAGCATAAAGAATATCTCCTATAGCTGTAGCTATCGGCATAGGCACATCTGCTTTTGAAGCAATATCAAGTGCAACTTTCGTTGTTTTTACCCCTTCTACCACCATGCCTACACGTTCCAATGCCTCTTCTAAAGAAAACCCTTGTCCAAGTAAGTATCCCGCATTCCAGTTGCGACTATGTCGACTCGTACACGTCACAATGAGGTCACCAAGCCCAGTTAACCCTGAAAAAGTATGATAGAGAGCTCCTAGTTGAATGCCAAGCCGTGATATTTCAACAAGACCGCGCGTCATAATAGCTGCTCTAGCATTGTCACCATATCCAAGACCATCTGAAATACCACAACCCAGTGCGATAATATTTTTTAATGCACCGCCAAGTTCTGCACCCACTACGTCCGGATTAGTATATACGCGCAATACAGAATTCATCAACATGTCTTGAATACATTCAGCCGTCACTTTGGACGCACTTGCAACGACAAGAGTTGTAGGAAGTAACCGCGAAACTTCTTCAGCATGACTAGGTCCCGTCACAACAGCTAATCGCTGTTCAGAAAGAGTGGGGCAAGTGTCTAAAATAATCGTCGACATCCGTGCCCCGGTACCTAACTCTAAACCTTTAGTTGCATGAGCTAAAATAACATCTGATCGCAGGAAGGGAGCAATTCTTTTACAGGTTTCACGCATAGCATGTGACGGCACGACAAGAAGCACTACATCGGAATGAGCGATACATTGTTCACTCGTTGTAGCTCTCACTCCACTGTGTAAAAGGACACCAGGTAAATAGTGCTCATTAGTATGGTTTTCGTTAATTTCAGTGACTTGTGAAGAGTTTCTAACAATAAGTGATACATCGTGCCCGTTATTAGCACATACAGAAGCTAGTGCGGTACCAAAACTTCCTCCACCAATTACTGCGATACGCTGTGTAGGAAAATCATCGATGACCATCGATCGCAGACTCCGTTCCTGTATAGTGATTCTCTCATGTATAGTTGATTAGCGCGTAAAAATACGATGTTCTATGCCCTGACGTAAGCGTGTAATGTTCGAACGATGGCGCCAAAACGTCATTAATACAATGATGATACTCACCCAGATATAAGGCCCCGAACTATGCATCGCTATCTGAAAAATAGGAACAAGTATAACAAAGACTAACGCGGCTAATGATACATAACGAGTGATCAGTAATAAAGCAATCGCAACAAGCCCAGCATAGATTGCAGGTAAGAAACTAAGGGTTACAAGAACACCGATGGTTGTAGCAACACCTTTGCCACCACGAAACCCAAAGTAAACTGGCCAGTTGTGACCTACGATAGCCGCAAGACCTGCGAGTGCCATAGCCCAATCCGAATCACTTGTTACAAGATGCGCAAATGCAATAGCTAAAACTCCTTTTAATATATCAGCTATCAAAACAATAAGTGCAAGTTTTAGACCTAGTACGCGTAATGTGTTTGTTGCCCCTGCATTTCCGCTCCCATGTTCTCGAATATCGACCCCGGTTGCCACCTTACCAGCAATATAACTACTGCTGATCGCTCCTAGCAAATAACCAAATATCATGCTAAGAAAGAGCATCTCCATCCCCCTCAGTGCAATGCGAACTTAGCGTCGTTCATGAGAATTGCGTTCGCGTATTAAAATACGCATTGGAGTTCCAAGAAACCCAAACGATTCTCGCAATTTATTCTCTAAATAGCGTTGATAGGAGAAATGCATCATATCCGCTTTGTTAACGAAAACAGCAAACGTCGGTGGTTTTACAGCAACTTGAGTGGCATAAAGAATCTTAAGTCGTTTACCCTTATCGGTCGGCGGCGGTACCATGGCCACTGCTTCCTGAACAATGGTATTAATAGTGGATGTGGCAATGCGTTGTGCATGATTTTCTGCAGCCTCAGCTGCGATTTCTAGAACTTTGCGAACTCGTTGGCCAGTTTTAGCAGAAATAAACACAATGGGTGCCCAAGCTAAAAATGGAAAGTGGGAACGGATCATTTTTTCAAATTCTTGAGCTGTTTTCCCGTTTTTTTCTACTGCATCCCATTTATTTACTGCAATAATGATTGCTTTTCCCGCATCGAGTGCATAGCCTACTACGCGTTTATCCTGTTCTATAATGCCCGAAGAAGCATCAATAATTAAAACGGCTACATCAGAGCGTTCGATGGCCCGCAAAGCACGCAAAACACTGTATTTTTCTGTAGCTTCGTATACTTTTCCTCTTTTGCGCATACCTGCAGTATCGATTAATACAAACTTTGCATCATCTAGAGTGAGCGACGTATCAATGGCATCGCGAGTCGTACCTGCTTGATCACTCACTAATACGCGATCTTCTCCCAATAGTGCATTGATTAATGATGATTTACCTACATTAGGACGACCAATCACTGCCACCTTGATTGCATCTTCGTCGATGGCTTCTTGATCTGTACTTTCATCTGGGAAAAAGTCAAAAACCGCATCCAATAAATCTCCTATGCCCAATGCATGTTCGGCAGATACGCCCAATGTCTGCTCAAAACCCAATCCAAAAAATTCATAGGCTAAGGAACCACGTTCAACGTTATCTAGTTTATTTACAGCAACAATAACTGGTTTTCCCGATCTGCGCAATAGATTCGCTATTTCTTCATCAGCTGATGTAACTCCGTTTAGACCATCGACTACAAACACGATGACTTGTGCCTCGTCTATAGCTAACTCAATCTGTGAACGTATACGTAATGTAATCTCATCAACTTGTCCAACTTCAAGTCCACCTGTATCAATGACTCGAAAAGATCTGGAACGCCATTCTGTAGAAGCAAATATACGATCCCTTGTAATTCCCGGACGATTCTCTACAATGGCCATGCGTTGACCGATAATGCGATTAAATAATGTTGATTTGCCCACGTTTGGCGTTCCTACAATAGCCATAACTGGTGCTGCCATATGATGTTCCCTCCCTTCTGTAAATTTAATTAATTGCTAGCGGCTGCACCTACTGCTGCAGTAAGTGTTGCTTCATAGCGCTGTCTAACGGGTAATGCATGAGTTTTACCAAGTGCACCATACACAATTCCACTTGCACTAGGTGGTACTACAAGGATTTCGATATTTAGTTCATCGCGAACCTGTTCCACTCGATAATCATCAAGAAAAATGTCAGCATCATCTTTTAACATCACATCGGGAATCAATAATACATCAGCTTTTAGTCGATCCCGCAATTGTGCAATGATATCTTGTCCAGTAATTAAACCAGTAACTGTCACTTGATCACCATAAAATTCATTCACAATGGGGTATACGTCAACAGTGAGGCCATCAATGCGATTTAATTGTTCAGCAGTGCTTGTAATCACTTTTTGCGCTGATGTACCTGTCACAATTGCAACATGACGATGCTTTTGCAACTTCCTAGGTAGTTTTTTTTGCAAAGAAGTAAATTCATCTAAAAATGTACGGAGTAATCCGACACCATTTTCTATCTGAGCAAACTCATCATAATACATAGCTGTAGGAATCTCACTATCACCTATGCAATAAAACTCGTCTGCCGCATGAACAAAATTGACCCCTAGTTTAGGTCGTAAAATATTTTGCCACTTCGCTACTTGTTGTGCAATTTGCCTTGCCTCTTCTGCGCTACAATTGCGCAATTGCGCTAATCCACGACGGTGTTTTGTTAGTCCTACAGGCACAATAGACAACGTGCGAACAGCCGGATAAAACTGTGAAAGCTCTTCAATTGTGCGATCTAATTCCGCGCCATCATTCCACTCTGGACAAAGTACAACTTGAGTATTCATCTCGATGTCATGTGAGGATAAATAAGCAATTTGCTCTAATATTTCTCCCGACTTTTTATTGCCAAGCATTTGTTCACGCAACACTGGATTTGTTGCGTGAACGCTGATATTAAGTGGAGACATTCGCAGAGCAGCAATGCGTTCCAATTCGCCTTCACGCAAATTAGTCAGTGTCACAAAGTTACCATGTAAAAAAGATAATCGATAATCATCATCGCGCATATTCAATGTCTTGCGCATGTTTTTTGGAACTTGATCAACGAAACAAAATACACATTTATTGTGACACAAACGCACTTTATCCACAGTTGGGTGTTCCCAATCTACTCCCAACGACTCATCATAGTCTTTATCGACTTCAACTACCCACTCATCACCATTACTTTTGCGTATATCAAGAGAGATATCTTCGCCTGCCAGGGCAAATTGAAGGTCGATAACATCGCGGATTGGTTGACCATTGATCGCAACAATGTCATCTCCTGGTTCAATTTGTAACTCTTCTGCAAGTGAACCAGGATGCACAGTTAGCACTTTTGGCATCACTATTCGACCTCCTAACCATCATGCCATTATCGCAAAGAATAGTGCATATCGTCAATTACAAATTAAACTTTTTACGTAATGCTTCTCCAAATAATTCTTCTAGTGTTGCACTTGTAGGCTCAGCCTTCATTTCCGTCTTCGACGGTTGCCGCATCGCAGGTGCTGGCTTTTGTGATTGTTTCGTCGCTTCGCGGATAGACAGTGACATGCGTTCTTCTTCTGGTTTTAATTCCAAAATTTTTACTTGTACTTCATCGCCTGGTGTCACCACTTCCGCAGGTGATTCGATACGACTATTGGCTAGTTGTGAAATGTGTACAAGTCCTTCAATGCCAGGCGCAACTTCAACAAAGGCTCCAAAAGAAGCTATTCTTTTTACTACCCCTGTAATCACTTGACCAACCTGAAATTGATTGGTAGCGTTTCGCCAAGGGTTAGCATCTTCCAGCTTCATACTCAGAGAAATTTTACCCGATTCAGGTTCAATGCGTAGTATCTTTACACGAACAGAATCCCCTGGTTGTACCACATCTTCAGGTCTATTCACGCGTGCAAATGACATTTCAGAAATATGAAGCAATCCGTCAATGCCTCCTAAATCAACAAATGCGCCAAATCCTGTTAAACGAGCTACGATCCCCTCAGTGATTTGACCCACTTCAAATGCTTGAAGCTTTTCTCCACGAAATGATTGTTGCTCTTTTTCTAAAGCCTGTTTACGAGAAATAATGACCCTTCGTTGCTCCGGTTCAATCTCTGTAATCACGACAGGAACTGTTTGACCGACAAACGAAGTTAAATCACTTTGAAACCGAAAATCAACTAATGATGCAGGTAGAAAAGCGCGCAGACTTTCAATATCTGCAACTAACCCGCCTTTAATTGAAGCCAATATTTTCACTTTTATTATTTCTTGACTAGCAAATTTGTCTTGTAAAGTCGCCCATGTTTCTGAACTCACTGCATCTTTCCTAGATAATACGGGGTGCTCCCCTTCATCATGTAATTCGATGATTCTAGCCAGAACACGTTCTCCAATATCCACTGTTCCAACTAACGTTTGTGAACGGACGTCCGACCAATCTTTCACTGCAATATGCCCTGGTTGTTTATATCCAAATTCTACAGTGACCTGATTTGCTTCTACTGAGATAACCGTAGCCTCGACAATAGCCCCAACAAGTAAGGTCGATCCATGGTCAATCATCGTCTGTGTGCTGTTCTGGTTTAATGTATGTTCTGTCATTGTGTGCTTCCTCCTTATCCGGTCGTAAATAGGGTTGCAATCTATGCATTCCTGTAAAAAAACCTGCGATGACCGGTATGTACAAAATGACTGCCCACGTAAGTGATAGTACATGAAAACGATAGAAAGAACCTATGATCAATGCATATGCGATAAGTACTGCACCAAAGTTGCGCATGTTGCGGATCATGGCTTTCTTTTTTACAGCATCTCCGTATGGTGATGCATTCAATACCCCACTGTACAGCCATATAGCAAAAAACGCAAAAACACCAAGCACGATCACTTCAAGAATTTGCTGTATCATGTAGAGTTTCCTCCAGAATGGCGAGCAATCTTGATTCAATTGTAGTTTTAGCATACTCCGCAATTGAAGTGCCACTTTCCTTAGCAGTATCTGCTGAAATGACAAATGGTTCACCGAACCGGATATGCACTCTGCCAAATAGCCTGTACGGCCCTACAATACCCACAGGAACCACTGACGCTTGTGATCGACTAGCTAGGAGAGCTGCTCCTCTTTGCAATGGTTGTAAGCCATCTCCAGTGCGATTTCTCGATCCTTCTGGAAAAACCACTAAAATGCCATCTTGGCTTAATATCTGAAGAGCTGTTTTAATAGCCGCTCGATCATTGCCCCCTCGTTGAATCGGAAACCCATGCACCGACTTAATCAGCATACCCAGTGGCTTAAAACGAAAAAGTTCTTCTTTGGACATAAATGACACTGCACGTTTCATGGAAATCCCAATAAGAAGTGGATCCCAGTTGGATATATGACGAGAACAGATGATAACGGCACCTTGTTTTGGAATACACTCAGACCCACAAACGGATATTCGAAAAAACAACCTCATCACCAGTCTGACCGCAAATCGACCGATATAATACATACGTAGTTTGTTAACCCCTTTTTTGAGATTGACGATATTTACAGAGTGCAATAATCATCTCTACTACTTCATCAATGGCTAAGGCCGTTGTGTCAAGAAGTACAGCATCGTCAGCTTTTTTAAGCGGAGATGCTTCACGAGTCTCGTCAAGTTCATCACGTTTTGCCACAAAGCAAACAACATCTTCATACAGGCCTGAATATCCTTTGAGCACGAGTTCGTCAAATCTTCTCTTAGCCCTCATATGAAGTGAAGCCGTTAAAAAAAATTTCACATCTGCTAGCGGAAGTACATGCGTTCCAATATCGCGTCCATCCATGACCACACCAAGTGTTGTATTGACCATCTGCTGTTGACGTTGAACTAGTTTTTCTCGAACAAGGGCATGTGTAGCTACAGTTGATACTAACGCACCAATATCAGATGTGCGTATGGCAGTCGTTATTTCTTGCCCATTGAGCACAACTTTTTGTTCCGGTTCACCAGGTATAAATTGGATGTCGCAATTGTCTACTAGTGCAACGAGCGCTTGTTCATCGTATAATGAGATATTGTTTTGCAACGCACTCCACGTGACACTTCGGTACATGGCACCCGTATCAATATATGGTATAGCAAGACGAGTTGCCACCCGTTTTGCTACTGTACTCTTTCCTGCACCTGCCGGGCCGTCGATTGCAATCTGAATAGACACGATGAAGTGTTCCTCCCAGCTTATTCGCGTTACATGTAAAGTCATTAATAGCTACTCTTCAGTTATCTTTATTCAAGTCCTTTTGCGCGCAATTCAAGTTGTCGTTTAAACGCATATTGTACAATTCTTTGTTGCGCTGCATTCGATATTTCAGTGAATCGAATAGATAAAATCGGAATAGATAGCAGTTCATGTGGTTTCAGTCGCAGCACAATCCCTTTTGCACTCACAGCTGGAGTAGTGGGAGCGTCCTTTGGCAAAGAGAATTGCACGGTTATGGTATCTCCTGCCACTACCGGAACATCTGATTCTGGATGAAAGCGAATCCCTCCACCACTGATATCATGAGTAAGTCCCTTACCACGAACTAGTGGAATGCCTCCCTCGCGTTTTGGAACTAGAAATGCAACAGCAAAATTAGCTGGTACACGCACAAAAGACCGTCGCTGAATGTGACGTATCTCCTCCGCTTTAGGAGTAAGGATCTGTAGAGTTTGTAACTCATTTTGCGCTATTTTTTGATGAATGGTTGTTTCAAATTGCTGCAAAGAGCCATCTACAGCAAAATAGCTAATTAATACAGGGTCCTTAGCATCAAGTGCCAATAGTGTATTGCTATTTGTGCTTAAAGGTAACTCAAACACAATCGCTGTCTGTGAGATATCTAAAACATGTGCATCTCCGCGTTCGCGATCGCGCATGCGCATAATAAACAGTTGTTGTCCTAATTTAGGTAAGGCCATCCTTTCACCCCGCTCATCTTTAATTATAGCGTGGTTTAGAGAAACATAAAAGAGAGGTGATTGACACACCTCTCTTTTATGAATTTTTATTATCTACATCTTTGTTTAGTGAGAGCTTGCAATCTCGTATTTTGTGAGTTTATGGATTGCAATCACTTGACCAGTATGTGCATCAATGTCCACATGAACTTCATTCTTATTAGAATAACCCATCATATCGTAAACAAGAAGAGGTTGATGAGAAGCAGATTCAACCATAGCTAAGTACACACTAGAGATGTGATATTGAGGTTGCAATTCACTCATGACTTGTTTTTCTGTAAGCAGATTTTGTAATGCAATGTGCACAGGTGGTGCAGTGAGCAGTTTAGTTGCATCATAGTGTGTAACTATTCCTGAATCTAAGGAAACTTTGGCAAGCACAGGCTCCGTTAACATGCGTACCCCATCATGAATGGGGGCAAAAGTATAGGTTCCGACCTCATCGTATGCTACAGAACTGATGAACACACAGTTGTTAATGTGTTGGTTTTGTATAAAACGTTGTGCTACTTTGGCACCTTCCATAAGTGTTAATTTTTCGTGACTAGATGAATTCTCCCCTTCACGAGCCATCCAAAGAATTGCGCCATCACTTTTTTTGACAGCAACATAACTCGGTAAAGAATGTGAAGGTTGAGTGACTTTTACAAGATACCCATTTACCCCATAACCAGGTCCCAAATTTTCCACTGATGTTTTAGCCTGTCGGTTAACTCCCAGTACAAAGCGCGCATATGCTTTTGCCGTTGAAGGAGATACCGAAGAATCATATATAGCTTTATTGTGCGGATGTACATGTTGATTAGACTTAGAATGAAGAGCCGTAGATTCGTCTCCTGTGCCTATTGCAGGTACTGCCTTTGCGATATTTGCAAATTGATCCTGTACAGATTTAGTAACACCAAATACAGGTTCTGCAAAAGCGCTTGTCACATGGATCATCGGGCTAGAATGAACCATCATTTCACTTTGCGCTTTTCTCGTCGCCCTTTCTACTTGAGTCGCTTGATCGTATAACATGCTAATCTCCATACGATCTTTCTGACTAAAAGCAGTACCATTTGTATGCGCATTAGCCAGACGTTCAGTTTGCTGTGTAACAGACCCAAGAAAACGTTGTAAATGGCTGTTTTGAGTAAGCGTTACAGGCAGTCTACTCGCATACGCTTCAGCCGTTGCGGCATCTTTTGCTGCTATGTGTAGTTGTCCAATCATCGCACTAGACGATTTGGGGATTAATGCATTACCAAGTGCATCTTGTAGCTCATCAATATCATAAGTCATACTATGAAATGCTGATTGATAACTTAATTCCAAATTTGCAAGAGAAGCTGATTGTAATCGGTGTTCTTGAAATCCATATAACGAAACCCCGATCAAACCCAGGGCTAAAGCAGGTATCATCCATCCTACTCTTCTTCGCTCCATATGCATCATGATTCCTCCTATTTCGCAAATACATGATTTCCTATAGTTAACATAATCGGTTGAGACCAAATCCACTGTGAGGTTGCAGTTGCAGGATTCCAGTAATATAAGGCACCATTTGTAGGATCCCAGCCATGAATAGCATCCATGACAGCTGTCACATTTTCGTGATGTAGTCCTAGCCATGCTTGCCCGTTAGATATCGATGTAAATGCACCCGGCTGATAAATAATGGACGGTATGGAGTGTGGAAATAGATTGCTATGATACCTGTTCAAAATGACTGCAGCAACTGCAACTTGCCCTGTGAATGGTTGGTTACGAGCTTCTCCATAAACCACATGTGCCATAAGAGTAATGTCATTTTGTGAAAATCCATCAGTCCCACCATTACTCGCACTGCTAGCGGCAGAAGTTGCAGGTGAGCTACTTTGCGAAGTAGTAGTCGCACTTGTAGCAGCCGTAGAAGTTCCGTTGTTAGTATTGGATGTGTTTTGTGTATTCCCTGACCAATTGATGGTCGCTTTATCGAGTTGCGTCCAGGTTTGTGTTGTAAGCGCTCCATTCACAGGCATACCAAAGGCATACTGAAAATCCCGAACCGCCCAATAGGTTGTCCATCCATACACACCATTGATAGGACCAGAATAATATCCTAAAAACTTCAATCGACTTTGCAATTCATTGATTTGCGGACCTTGTTTGCCTACCCCAGGCCATCCTGCAGTTGCTTGCAAGAGACTAGCCGCGGTCTGTGTATCGTATTGACCAGTTGCAGGTATCCCAAAAGCAGATTGAAAATTGCTAACTGCATTAGCTGTCTGTTGAGTGTATGTCGCTGTGAACGATCCGTGATAATACCCTAGATAACCCAACCTACTTTGCAAGTCAATGACACTTTGCCCCTGATCTCCTACGGTCAAAGTACTTGCCTGAGCAACTGTTGGTGGCATATCCCACAATGCAAACATCATGACTAAAGATGCTGCAGTTAGCGCGATCTTGTTAAACCATCTCATAGCTTGCAATCCTCCTATACTTCACTTCTCTTCCGCGATGCTGTCCTCATGTAGTGTTTTACAATCCTATATCGACTATGTAAGAAAAGATAAGAAAACAAAAAAAAAGCGACCACCTCGAAAGGTAATCGCTTTATTCCATCGTACATAACGTAAAACAAGACATTATACTAGCGGTTCAATATCAAACTCCTTGTCGTTATCGCACAGACAACGGCGAAACCCTGTTTCTACATGCCCGCGGACATCGCGAACGCCTCGTAGGATAAACACTTCACCGCATTTGCGACAACGAATGTGGATTTTAACTCTGCCGCTAGGAGCATCCAGTTCACTGCCTATCTCATGGAGCGTCATAGATTCCGAACGCATGTCATTACCCTCCTAAGAACACCACCAACATTTCCAGTATGAACTCGTTACTACACGCATCATACCCAACCGCGCAATTCTACAGCCTCTGCTAGGCGCCGAACACCAACCATATACGCCGCAAGACGCATATCAATGTTACGTGCCTGCGCAGTATTATACACAGTTTCGAAGGAGCGCACCATGAGTTCTTCAAGACGAGTCTCTACTTCAACTTCCGTCCAATAGTATCCCTGGTTATTTTGCACCCATTCAAAATAAGATACAATCACTCCACCCGAATTTCCAAGCACATCTGGAACGAGGAGAATGTCACGTTCACTTAAAATGCGTGTAGCTTCCATGGTTGTAGGGCCGTTTGCTGCCTCCACAATAATTTTTGCTTTAATGTCATACGCATTTTCTAATGTGATTTGATTTTCAATCGCAGCTGGAACGAGAATATCACAATCTAATTCTAAGAGTTCTTTATTTGAAATGGTATTTTTAAATAATTTAGTCACTGTGCCGAAAGAATCACGTCGTTCTAACAATGAATGAATATCTAATCCATTTTCATCGTAAAGTGCACCATATGCATCAGATATTGCAATTACTTTTGCCCCTGCTTCATGCATGAATTTAGCTAGATAACTTCCTGCATTACCAAATCCCTGTACAACAACTCGGCTACCCTCTAAACTAATGCCTTTCACTCGTGCAGCTTCGCGAATACAAATGGCCACTCCGCGCGCAGTCGAGGTATCCCGTCCAAGCGATCCACCAAGTGCAATCGGTTTACCCGTAATAAAATTAGGAGAATCAAATTCTTTGATGCGACTATACTCATCCATCATCCAAGCCATTACCTGGGAGTTAGTCATAACATCAGGAGCAGGAATGTCTTTTGTGGGCCCTACAATTTGACTAATCGCTCGAACATATGCACGTGCAAGACGTTCTTGTTCACGGAAAGACATCTCGCGTGGATCGCAGATAACTCCACCTTTTCCTCCACCATAAGGAAGGTTTGCAATACCACACTTGACACTCATCCATATCGACAAAGCTTTTACTTCATCCTCGGTCACATCTGGATGAAAGCGAATTCCACCCTTAGCTGGTCCAATCGCATCACTGTGCTGTGCTCGATATCCAGTAAATACTCTGACAGTATCATCATCCATACGCACAGGTATTCGCACAGTTAATGTCCGCAAAGGCTCCTTCAATAATTCGTACATCTCTGATCCATACCCTAGTTTTGTAAGAGCTTCTTTGATGACAGCCTGTGTACTAGTTAAAACATTTAAATTTTCAGCTGTCGATTCATTTTGCGACATGCTTTCGCCACCTTTTAGAAATACGATAAACGAGTTCTTATTTTCATGGACAGTATAACAGCAGTATTGAAAAATGGTCAAATATTGACGTGATAATTGTTCACTTTAACCTGAAATAGAACGCTGATAAGCCGTTTGAACTAAACTAAACAAAAAATCCTGGAACGAAATTCCTTGTGCTCTTGCAGCATCAGGCACAAGACTCGTCGAAGTCATACCAGGTAATGTATTGACTTCAAGCGCAATAGGACCATGTTTCCCTATTATAAAATCAATTCTAGCATAATCTTGGCAATGGATCGCTGTATACGCTTTTTTTGCATACGATTCAATTTCTTGCATAATTTCAGGCTCTAATCTCGCCGGAATAATATGCTGGCTTCCTCCAACTTGATATTTAGAATGATAATCATATAACTCATTCATTGGTATGATTTCAATGACACCTAGAATATCCGGTTGATTCGTATCCCCTGTAACAGCAACCGTTACCTCCATTCCCTGAATATACTCCTCAATTAGCACGCGCGAATCATATTGAAGGGCAAGATCTAACCCCGCTTTCGCTTCCTCTACATTATGAGCTAACGTCAGACCAAAGGTGGATCCTTCGCTATTTGGTTTTATAATAAACGGCCACATCAAATTTTCGCCAAGTTGTTCAAAAAAAATATCTGATAAGGATTCATACTCATCGCGGTTGATAAGAACTTGTTTTGCAACTGGAATTCCTGCACTTTTTAGAATATGTTTAGTCATCGATTTATCAATAGCTAACGCGCTAGCCAGAATACCCGACCCAACATAAGGATAACCTAATAATTCAAGAGTTCCTTGTACCGTTCCATCTTCTCCAAAACGACCATGTAGACCAATTAATACGATGTCTGGTTGAAAAGACTGTAGTTCATTTAAAAATCCTTCTGTAAGGTCAATACCCTTTATGTCATGCCCAAGACCGCTTAAGGCACGAATCATCTCGCGTCCAGTCATCAGAGAGACCTCTCGCTCTGCAGATCTTCCTCCATATAACACAACAATTTTCATCGAACGCCAACTCCTTCTAACGCGTTATTGAAGCAAATTAATAATTAATTTTTGTACAAATATAATTGGCCAAATGTAAGAAAATAAAGGATCAACTACCCTGAATGAGTGTTCATGCGTCATACCTTTAGTTCCGCCAACAAATATTTGTAATGTCGGAAAAAGAGCGCTCACCTCACCGAGATCGGTTGCACCCTGTAAGCAATCTGTCTCTTTCACTGTTACGCTTTGATCCCATGTCCGTAACACATATTTAGCTTGTTCAAGTAATTTTTTTTCTTGACGTAAAGGTTCATAATGAGTTACAAGTTCAACATTCACTTGTAAACATTGAACTGTAATTTGTTGTAATCGAATGATTGACATTTTCGTGAGCTGATCATTTTGTCCATTTGTTTCAATCCAAATATCTAGATACCGTTGCTTGTCTTGCGTTTTAACCGCATGTATGTACAATCCTAATTCCTTGCGATAAGCAGCTAAAAGAGTGTCAGAGCGAGAGGATATAGGGTACATAGATCCAAAGCTTGTCAGTACATCAGTCATCCAATGTGCACGCAACCAAATAGCACCATGTGTACCTTTAGATAGATGTACTTGATGAGCGGTAACATCATCATCAAGATGTGTGCTAAGAACAGCAGTCGCACCATCAAACCAGCCTTCTTCTAACAATCGCTTCTTCCCTGGTATAAAAGGTAGAGCACAGTTTGAATCGTACGCTGGCCGACATTCCTCTGCTGGACACCCAATCATGCGAATCGCGAGATCTTTAAAATCAAATTCATTTTCAAGTAACATGGCCGCGAGTCCAAGGGCATGAATCGACTGTGCATGATGACCACAAAAATGACCAACAGGGCCATTCTCGCTTAGTTTAACTGCGTCTAGATCGGCTGTCATCACAATTTTACATCTTGCACGATCAAACTCACCGAGTGAAATCATTGGTGCTTTCCCATGTAATCCATAGGTTATGGGCAATTTGTGACGTTTTGAGAAGCATGTCCATTGACTAACTGTGAATTCTTCTTCATACGCAAGCTCAGGATGTTGTTCAAGCGTCAATGCTAGTTCTAATAACTCCTCTTGTAGATGAGGATCGATATCATTTTTTAAAACCATGAACTGAATACGTTCCCTCCTACTACAATCACACGTGAAATAAACTGACAGAGATCCAGTTACTGAGAGCATGGCTCCCTCTCACTGGATCTCTGTTAAACGAAATGACGATTGATCACTTCAAGTGCGTTTCCATCAGCAATGCACTTCCCGTATTCCTCTAAAAGCGCAGAGGTGACAGGTGCTAATTCGCCATGTTCCTGCAGTACCGCCCATACTAAATCGTAATGGCTTTCAGGAATGGTTTCATCATCAAAGGACAAGTGATATTTGTCATTGTAGTAGTATAAAGAACAATCCACAGGGAAAAGATAACTCAGCGGTGGTACGACACGAACTACATCTTCAAAATCTTCAAATGAAAAAACAAATGAACCAAACGGGTCTCTTTTTAACGTGTTTTCTTCATCATGATCTCCTGCTACAGGTGGGAGACTTGGAACTTGTGTCACAATAAGCACTACACCTTCAGTTGGCATCGTAAATGCTTCTACTGCAATCGGACCGGCAATTTCAAAACCAACTTCTGCGTAAGCAACCTCTAACATATCCCAAAATAATTCTTGTACTTTCTTTCCGTTTTGCCACATCTCATCACGGTCAATGCCTCGCGCCTCTAGGTCGTCGTAACTGATAAAGATACGCAACTTATTCCTTGCTACCTTTTCTACTCGCACGCAGATCCCATCCCTTCGAAGCGAGCACATGCACCCGTCGTGTAATTTTGCGTACTACTTCAATCTTTTCTGTAATCATACTCACAATTGCTCTGAGATGCTAGTGGAAAATACACGAATTATGACTCGCCTCACCCTAAAATGGGTAAAAGTCTAGGTATCTTTTACTCCGTTTTATCGAATCAATCGAGGAGCTGTAGATTCCTTCTCTAGAATTTGATGCGGTAACACAACAGTATATGTGCTAATTGGCTCATCACTTAAAAGTTTTGTTAGAAACCTCATGGCAACAGCACCGTAATCATACATGGATTGAGTAACCGTAGTTAGCGCTGGACGACTCATTTCTGTCAGCTTTGTATTATCAAATCCAACAATCATGATATCTTCCGGTATGCGTAAGGATGCATCTTGGGCTGCGTGTTCTGCAGCAATTGCAAGTTCATCATTTGCTGTGAAAATAGCACGTGGTGCACCCTGTTTGAATGCATTCTTCAAAATTGGTAAAGCTGTTGCATACGTTTCATTGGGCAATTCAATCAGTTGAGAGTCTATCCCATTACGCTGTATTCCTTGTAAAAACCCAACGCGTCGCTCATCTGTAAGCGTGCGCAAACCGTTTTGCGCACCAACAAAGGCAATCGATTTACACCCTTTAGCAACTAAGTAATCCACAACATCGATCGCAGCTTGTCTATTATTAATATTGACAGACGGTATCCTACCTTCTGGATCATCCGTTCGACAGAGAACAATAGGCAGCTGAGCCTCTTCAAAAGTATCAATATGTTCTTGCTGCAAACGAGGTGACATAAACAGCAAACCGTCAACCTGTTTTTCCCACATAGTTCCTACAAGATCTTTTTCACGGTCGAGTTGTCCGTCCGAATTACACAAAATAATATGATAATGATACATGTTAGCGATGTCTTCAATACCCCGAACAAGCTCTGCCATAAATGCGGCGGATACATCCGGTACGATTACGCCAATTGTTTTTGTTCGTTTACTAGCTAATCCACGAGCTATGGCGTTTGGACGATAGGATAGTTTAGCAATGGCTTCTAAAACACGTTTTTTGGTCTCTTCTTTGACCACAGCTGTATCATTCATCACGCGTGATACTGTTGCCATGGATACGCCTGCTTCTCTGGCTACGTCATAAATAGTCGCACTCATGATTGTATCCCCTTTCCGCGATCCCCGCTTTTTGAAATATGATTAAGTTGATAAAGCATCTCCCAATAAAAACATCTGCAATCGTGTTCATTAAACATTATACAGATTTTATGTCCCATGTTTTGCATGAAGTTGACCGAAATAACTACACCACCTCCAAATATTTTATGAACAACATGAACACCGATATCTGGAACTGCACTATCTATGGCAGGAAAAGTAGCATCCGTTGGCATTGTAAATGACTTTTCCTCATTCTTCTTCACTAAAAGTTTATCTAGAAAAGGCGTGAAATTTGTTTGATGTTGTAATACAAGGGTCGAGTAACTCATAAAAAGGCGATAACGTGCACGAGTTAAGGCTACGTATAAAAGTCTGCGTTCCTCATCTATAGCTATTTGATGATCTAGCTCTGATGATGCTTCATGAATCGCCCTTCGATGTGGTACTGCTTGATCATGTAGACCTATAACGAATACATCATCAAATTCAAGTCCTTTAGCACCATGAAAAGTAAGCAATTGTATTTGATAATGATAGGCACTTGGTGCTGGCGCTTGGATCAAGTTGTCCAATTCGCTTAGCCAATGAGAAAGTTTTTGATCTTCTGGCACTTTTTCATACAGTAATTGTAATTGATCTAGCCCCCCATCGCTATGTAAACTTCGGTTTTGCCTTGATCGCGATAAATAAGGGTCATATACTTCTCGAGCGTACTGTATAGCAGATTTTGCAGATAAATGTCTAATAGTATGTAAGAACTGCTCAAAGTGACGACTAACAGTTTGTGCATCTAACTTTTGTATATCCAACCATTTAGCATATTCTGTTGTCGCTTCCTGTAAGCTAGTTCTGTTTGCATTATACCTGGTTGCCTGTAATACAAATAATAAACGCTGCACGACAAAGTCTTTGTACAAATCAGTCCCTAGGTCCTGTGTGGTAAATAAAAGATGTTTACTGCGCAATGCATCGACAAGGCAGATAAGTTGGCGATTAGTACGTGCCAATACACCTATTGTACGCTTAGGTGTTACTTGGACCAATTGTACAATGGCATTCGCTACTCGTTCTGCTTCATCCCACTCTGATCCATAGCGTGAAAGGGCAGGTTTAACCCCTGCCCCGATAACGCCAATAAATGATTTTTTCTTCCTATTATCACTTTGCTCAATCATCTGTGTGGCTAGACGTATAATCGGATCTGTGGAACGAAAATTATGTCTGAGCACGACCACGCTGGCTTGTGGATATTCACGTTCAAAAGTAGCTAAAATATGCGGATCTGCACTTCGGAAACGATAGATGGATTGATCATCATCACCTACTACAGTAAGTGACATCGATTGTTTACATAATAATTTTATAGACAACCATTGGATGCGACTTGTGTCCTGAAATTCATCGACCATCACAGCCCTCATGCTACTTTGCACAGCATCTCGGAAACACATATCATCTCGTATGGCCTGATAAAATGTAATAAGAATATCATCATAGTCAAAGCGATCTTGATCTCTTTTGATCTCTTCGTATGTAGCGTAGATCTTTTCAAGAACAGGATCAATACAATCATCATTTTCATCCATAGTAAAGACTACGCGCGCCTGATTTTTAAGTTGTGAGATACTTTGTAAATAACGATCGCAAATTTCCCGATCGTTAGGTAATCGCACACTCGTGAGAGCAGAGATCATTAACGTTCGTTGTTCTTTTTTGGTAGATAGCAGTTGTGGATTTACGTGCTTATCACGCAATAAAAAACGTAAAAACAACGAGTGAAAAGTCCCTGCGACAACCCTTTTGAGAGCAGGTAAAAAACGTTCAAGTCGATTTTTTAATTCAAATGCGCTTTTACGCGTAAAGGTAAAAATAACAATATGTTCTGGTGCCATACCTTGCACTAGATATAGGTATGCAGCCCTTACTATGAGTACTGTTGTTTTACCACTACCTGGCCCTGCATATATTGCTAATGCTTCTCCGTGCGCGCTAATTGCAGCCCACTGATCTGCAGTCACACGTAGAGACTTTGATCGGAGAAAATGAACAAACTCCTGATCATTCATTTATAATCGTCCATTTTTTGCAGGAATAGACTCAGTCCTTGTATCCGTTGTTCAGCTTTGCGTTTTGCCGGAAATAAGTCCGCAATTTTTGGAGTGTTTGCTTCATAAAAATAGGTTACCGCTCGATGCTCTATACGCATCAACTGCGCTTCCCACAAGCTTAAGAGCATCTGAATCCGCTGTTCACGTTGTCTTCGCATGGCACTAAATAGGTCGCCTTTCATTTCGTTCATGTTCCGACTCTTTTCGCGAATAGGCTGAGTTGTAATGATTTCATCACCTGCATGGTCGTCCGGAATGGCCATCATGCATTGCTCCTTTAACGTTCAATGGATGCCTGTTCAAACTGTAATAATCGATGTTGCCATTGATTCACAAATTGAGTGAGCTCCGTTGAGAATTCTCGTTCAATTTTATGTTGCTTCATCAATGTAGCGATACCCTGTATATCTTCCTCTCGAAATAACCGCATGACTTGCTCAGCTACTTGATCTTCATCAGGACGTGTAGTTGCCACTTCTTTTGCACACTCTTGAAGTAATTCCATAGTGGATTGAATTCCATGTGAAAGCGTGTTGATTTGCAAATTAATCTTCCTCTCTAGTTGTTACATGACATCTGATCGCAGATTAATGTAAGCTTACTTTTACAAATACCACAAACATAACGTTCAAGATCTAATTTACGTCTCCTTGAATAATGCCTTTTACACTGCTTACACATATATTCGTAACGAATCGGCAAAATCCTCTTTAACGAAGTAGATTGTGCATATCTTGGAGCACCCACTTTTGCGAGCAACTGTTTGAAGTCTCGATCTCCATGCCGATATCCACGTCCGATTAGATGTAAATGATAGTGACATAACTCATGTCGAATGGTACCTACCAGTCCCTCAAAACCCACAAGATTCATATAGCGTGGGTTGAACTCTACATCATGCGATTCGAGTAGATAACGACCACCAGACGTACGCAAACGCGAATTGAATCGGCATTTGTGCATAAATGGGCGCGAAAAGTCTTCTTGCGATATCTTTACAACGAGATCGTATAACTCTTTCTCTGTCTTTGGAAGATGACCCGTAGTGGATAAATCTTTTGATTGCATCTCAAGCTCCTTGCAAGAAATGTTTCCTTTCATGGTACAATCGATTGCAAAAGGGGGCAAGTCCAATTCGAATTTTTGCGATTGCAGATACGCATTTGTCTTTTGGCGTTGATAAACCTATGTCTGTATTTGGTGAACAGTGGGATGGTTATGAACAACGCATGGCTATGATGTGGCGCGACATGATTACACCAGATGATGTTGTACTTATTGCTGGAGATATTTCTTGGGCTATGCGCGAGCAAGAAGTCATCCCTGATATGGCATATCTGGCAAGCTTACCTGGACAAAAAGTATTGTTAAAAGGAAATCACGATTATTGGTGGAGCACGAAAAAAAAAGTAAAACAATTGGCTGGTGATAACACCTATGTTTTGCAAGCAGATGCTGTTTTATTGCCACAATGCACGATCGTAGGAACACGCGGTTGGGAACTCCCGGCGACAAATAAAGAAACGACGTTTGATGATGAGAAGATTTATCACCGTGAAATTGAACGTTTGCGTTTATCATTAGAGGCTGGAGTAAAGCAAAAACAACCGATGATTGCTATGATGCATTATCCACCATTAGCTACTAAAGAGGACGCGACTCCATTTACAGACCTTCTCGAACAATATCAAGTGCAGCATTGTGTATATGGTCACTTACATGGACATGCACATCGTTTCAGAGTTGAAGGCGATGTGCGTGGTGTCCAATATCATCTAGTTGCAGCAGATTTTCTTGACTTTCGTCCTATCGAACTAACTGTTGTGCATTAAGTCAAATACTTCTTTTCGTTTATTTGTATCTGTAGCTAAAATACCTCTTACAGCCGTAGTTAATGTTTTCGTTCCTGGTTTATTTACACCGCGCATGGCCATACACATATGCTCAGCTTCAATCATAACAGCTACGCCAGCAGGATCTAAACGGTCCACTAATGCATTGGCAATCGTCGATGTTAAGCGCTCTTGCAATTGTGGCCGACGTGCAGTAGATTCGACAAGCCGAGCTAGTTTTGATAAACCGGTAATACGAGCACCTTGTGGAATATAGGCCACATGAGCATGTCCATAAAATGGGACAAGATGATGCTCACACATGCTATAAAAAGTAATATCTTTAACGAGAACCACTTCATTGTGATCCTCGTTAAAAATCGTTTTTAGCTGTTCTCTCGGATCTTGATGCAATCCGGAAAACACTTCACTGTACATGCGACCCACTCGTGCAGGTGTATCAAGTAATCCTTCGCGATCAGGATCTTCTCCGATTGCTTCTAAAATCATTCTCACAGCAATTTCAATTTTTTTTTGGTCAAAGCCACTCATGATATCACTCTCCATAGTCGCCAATATACCATTATTAATAAGGTAATGGAAAGTTGATCTCATGAGTTTGCAATAATGACTCATTTTTGTGCTACGATAACAGCAAAATTTAACCACTTAGCATAATTGTGCATAACTAGTTGATTGTCGTTCATGATGCGATATACATCCTCACTATACGCATCAGCATCCGTAAGGATAGGAGCTAATGAATCAACGTCTGAATCAAAGACCGGACTACTCGGCACTGGGCCTGAACGCAAAATACGGATACTTGAGAATCCAGCTGCGCGATAATATTGCTTCCACTGTGTCATTGTCGGAACACATTTGGCACCATACATCTCTTGAAATGCATAAAAAACATCCGGTGGAAGTGGTGAATTAGCGCACATTTCTACATCAATCGCCATACCCGTAGCCTTTAAAAGGCGGTAGTATTCATGTAACACCGTAAGTGGTTCATTAAAAACGCTAACCGATTCTGCTATAATGGCATCAAACTCACCGTCTGGAAATGGAAATGTATCTCCGCTAACCACAGAAAATTGTACTGGTGCTTGTAATTCCATTGCGCGTTTGCGTGCTTTATGAATCATATTCACATTTCGATCTACACCAAGTACTACACAACCAAAACGCTGAGCAATTTCACAACTTGTTCTCCCTGTTCCACAACCAATTTCAAGTACTTTATCATCTGTTGTGAGTGCAATTTGAGCCATCCACTCACGCGTAATAGAAAAACCTCCAGGATGAGCGCTACCTGCTCCAAGCGCTGCTAGCGCATCATGATAGTCCATGCTCAATCCTCCTCCCCTTATAACCATTGTTATCGTACGCAAAAATCTGTACAGTGTGCGTATTCTAAACGCTGGGCTATAACTGGTTGTTTTCAATGTGGGTTAGAGAGTATAGTTTGACAAGGAGGTTTCACCATGCAAAAAAAGCGAGGATCCAAACCGAGCGGTCCTTATGAAGCTTACATCATTCATGTCGAGCATGAAGACGATTTTTACTTTATTCCAGAGGGTATTTGTATTGTGGGGGAAGAGTATCGCTATCTAGTCTATTCATTAGATTCATTGCACAATTTTTTGCGTGCAGGACTATTGAAATTCCCTTTAAGTGAGCTACTAAGCGATGGGGTTACATTTAGAAATGCACAAATTAAATTAGAAGATCTTCAGTCTTATCGAATCACACATGGGCTAGAAGATGTTTCCGTTGAGGAACTTCTATCATTTCTATATGTAGCAGAGCCTACTAAGTATCATTTTTTAGAACGTTCATTACATAACAATGTATGATATAAGAGTTACTGATATGTCTAAGAACCTAGGGTTTTATGCGATCCATATACTACTTGGATACATAAAATCCTAGGTTCTTATCTGTATGCTTTCTGATACGAGTTATTCAGTTGCAATATCTTGATCAGTTTGCTCTAATCCTGGTCGCACCATGACAAAGTGTTCTTGTGGATCGAGGACAAGGTGCGAAATATGTTCTGCCTCGCTTTGCTGGCCAGAGCGAACTAATTCTTTTTGATAAATACTTAGAAGTTCTTGTACATCCTGCACACCTTCTGAACTTAAAGAAGTGAGACTCACTTTAGCCCCTTTGGCCAAACGACGTTTTAAAGCCTCTACGGTTAGTCCCATGGCCGGTTGGATCCGCAAATAAACAGCTCCACCTGTCATGCCCGAACAAATCCACGGACCCGGATCTCCTAACACAAGTGCACGTCCATCTGTCATATATTCAAACGCAAAACCTTTGATATTAGCAGTTACGGAGAGTGCGCCGCGAGAATCATCAATTGGCGAAGAAAGTTCTCCTCCAATGACGATGTCGGCACCAGAAAGTCGGATGCCAGCTCGTGAATCAGCATTACCTTGAATAATAAATATCCCACGTTGAGCTCCATAAGCAAGGCCTTTTCCTACCGAGCCATTTACCCGCTGCCCATGTTGGTTCAGCCCTTTTAGCACTACAATTTTTCCACCCATGGCACTTTTTCCAACACCATCTTGGGCGCCACCTTCGACGCGCAACTGTACACCACGTGCATTATATGCACCAAACCCATTGCCTGCGATAGAGCCACTTGTCAATTTGATGGAAGCTGTCTCAAGACTTTTTTTGCGATCCCTAACCTCTCTGCGCACAACCGAGCCAGATAACATGCCACCTATGACACGTTCACGAGATTGTACTTGTGTTGCTCCAAAGTAAAGTGCCTCATTGCCTACCGCCATTGCTGAAACTGCTTGTTCCCCTAACTTCGCCGTAATAGATTGAACGTCAATACTACTTTTGCGTGGTGCATTCCACAAATATCTATACTGAACAGCCACATGTTGTATCATGAGATCTTGTAAGTGAATGCGATCCAATTCACGCGTTTGTTCTAATAAGTCACTGCGACCGACAAGACTTTGTAGTGAACTTGCACCAAGTTGTGAGACGAGCATTCGAGTTTCATTTGCTAACTCAGTAAAGAAATGAGTTAACTGAGTAACAGCACTTTCAATGCTACGTGGCACAAAGGCTTTTAGTCCATGTTCTGTTGCCTGTTGGACAGTTTCAATCTGAGTAGCGATACCCACGTGACAAGTGTCTTTATGACATGCTCGACATCCAGTACATCCGATTGCGACCATAGCCATTGTTCCAAAACCAACTCTATTGGCCCCTAGTAGGACCATTTTAACTACATCTACTCCAGTTTTCATGCCACCATCGCACCAAATCTCTACCGTACTCCGCAATCCAGATTCAAGTAATGCTTCATGCGCTACCTTGACTCCAATCTCAATAGGCAACCCAACGTGTTTCAATGCGTGAGCACGTGCCGCACCTGTGCCACCATCATAACCACTTAGCGCAATAATATCTGCACCTGCTTTAGCAATACCCACCGCGATCGTACCAATACCGGAAACGACAGGAACCTTTACAGAGACCTTTGCACGCGGATTTACAATTTTTAACTCATCGATCATTTGCGCCAAGTCTTCAATGGAATAAATATCGTGATTATTAGAAGGCGAGATAAGGTCAGTACCCTGATTGGCACTACGTGCATTTGCCACTTTTATCGAAACCTTTGAACCGGGTAAGTGTCCACCTTCACCAGGTTTAGCACCTTGCCCAATCTTGATTTCTAATAAGTCAACGGAATTGCACAACTCTGCATTGACTCCAAATCTACCAGATGCAATTTGGTGACCTCTATTTTTAGCATATTTCCCAAGCATGTCTTTAATTTCTCCGCCCTCACCATTCAAAGAAAGCATGTCAAGTTCAGTGGCAGCGATAGCATATGAGCGAAATGCAGTTTCTCCTTGAGAACCAAAAGACATTGAACTAATAACAAAGGGTAACGCATGCTCCCCAACAGATAAATCTACTTGCTCCATTGGAGTGACCGATGAATGTTGCACCTTTAGGTCTAGAAGATGACGCAAAGATATAGGTTGCTTTTTCTCAAGTTCTTGTAATTTTGTGCTGTAATCCGCATACAGAATATTTCCCGCAGCTGCATCACCTGCAGACTTCCATATTCTTGGCCATTGTTGATAAGGTCGACTGGCTGCAATTTTCCCTTGCTTCAGTTTTTCAGATCGTTCGCGAGCAGACACGAGAATGGCTTCACTATTACTAAACAAAGAATGATCAGCAAAAAAGGATTTAACTTCAAGCAATTTTGCCACTTCTTCAGATAACCCAATCGCACTAAATAGACGGTCATAACCACGTACTTCATGGATACCTAACGTAGACAATACTTTCTCTAGACCCTTTGTCAATGCTTGATATGCATTCTCAATTCCCTTCCAACCGTCAATACTATACGCACCTGCAAGATACACATAAGGGTTGACAGCATCTGCACCAAGACCAATCATCACCACAACATCATGCAAATTACGAATAGCCCCAGAACGAATAATAACGCTACTATTGCGCCGTGCATTTTCTCCATTTGGCAACGTATAATCGCGTAACGTTATGTGCGTGACACTAACTGCAAGAGCTGGATCTAACCAAGCATTATGATCAGTAAATGATAGTTGGTCATCCAGAACAATCACACTTGCTCCTTCTATGGCAGCATGAATCACTTCACTTTTTAGTCTTGTGAGTGCTTCTTCTAACGATTCTCCATCCTCTATGCGCGGGAATATCTCCGCCACATCTCTATGCGAAATAGAAAAATACCGCAATACGTCCTCTAATAGTTGGGTGCCGGCTTTATGAGCAATCGCACGATAGCGATCAGCTTCTTCTAGATCATGACCACCAAGCAAAAATGGACTTTGCAATTCCATGTGCAATGTTTTACGCGAGTCTCTTCGTGTATCTTTTAGTAAAGACTTCCGTTTACCAAGCACAACGCGCGTAGAAAAATGTTCAATTTCTCGCTCACGATCAATGGCCGGATTGGTAACAACTGCTACTGTTTCTTTTAAATAATCAGCGATATTTTGCTGTCGATCGGAGAGAACGGCAAGGGGTCCATCAAATCCAAGTGAACGAATGGGCTCTTGTCCCGTTGATGCATGGTGTTCTAAAATGCGAATATCATCGACATCCCATCCAAATGCACCCATTAATGCTTCCCGGCTATTCTCCTGAATTCTATGGGGAGTGAGCTGTACTTCGCCAAAAATAGGTGGTCCTCCAAAAGCAATACCATGTCTATACCCTGCAAAATGATACTTTTCTTTCATGCGTTCATACGTTAGTTGTTGTGCTTCGTGATAAGAATAAGCCACAGTTGGCATTTGATCTTTTAATTCTACATATACCTTTTCTCCTGGACTTAGCGGACGCGGATCATGGAGCATTTCAAATAACGGTACAACGCCTTGTTCAGAGCTAAAAATGATACTTGTATCCGTCTCAACCATCCACAATGGACGAAGACCGAGAGCATCAACAGAAAATATGGCTTCATTCGCAGAGCGAGCAATGATGGCTGCCGGACCTTGAGCAAATGGTCCTAGGATAGATCTCATATACATATATAAATCTTGCAAATGCGATGGCATACGCTTAATTTCGTGAATGATTGGAGGAAACACCAATTCGAATGCTTCGAGAAGTGAAAAATGATGACGCCGTCTTAAACCTTCAATGAATCGATTGAGATCCTGTGAATCTGAACCACCTAACGTAGTGGGTATATCTAGCATTCTTGATTCTTCACGTAAACGATAAATGGTATTCAGCTCTCCATTATGACCCAATAGAGAGAAAGGTTGGACTCTTTCAGTCGATGTCGTTGTGTTAGTAGAGTACCGATTATGACCAAGTGTGATTCGACTAAGTAAGCCTTTGCTACAAAAGTCATGATAGTACGCCTCTAAAGTTTTACTGTCGCCACGAACTTTATAAACAACCGAATGATTGGATAGAGATGCTACATGCGCAATATTTTCTGACTCAATAAATAATTCAAGTTTAAAACATGATTGCTCTACCTCATCTGGCGTATCATATTGCTGCGACCATAAAGCAAGTTGCACAAAATGTAGCCCTTCAGACTTCCCGCCAGGTCCAAGAACGTTCGAATTCACTGCATCCACGATCACAGCAAGAACCTCGAATCCCTCTTTAGCAACCACATCGCTAATCGTATGTTGAAAATCTATAAGAGGTAGCCCTACACTGTTTGATAAAATAAAATGCCCCACAACAAAGCGAGCATCATATGCCCAAATAGGATTATGATTATTGGCTAGTAAATGATCTTCCCAAATCGTTCTTGGAAGATCAATAAGGATGCCACATCCATCTCCTTCTTCTTCAACAAAACCAGCTCGATGCCTCATCTGATGTAATGAATGGAGCACGTGATCAATATTTTCTCTAGAGCCTAGTGATCCTTTTTCTACCCATGCAACAATACCGCATGCATCGTGTTCTTCTCTCTCTAGAAATGCCATAAACTCCACTCCCTTTTAAAAAAACTACATCATTTTAAATTATTAAAATAGTTAGATTGAGCAAAATACTACGTATGGTATGGAGTAGTCGTCTGGATATAAGAAAAGCGGAGAGACCCTGTAAAGCAGGGAACCTCTCCGCCGAGTCTTTTATCCTCACGGTGTGCCTACTCGCAAATAGGCCTGCACCGCTCGGTCCTGTCTTATCCCAAAATAAGGAACGCCGGATCCCTAGGTGCACTTCCTCTGATACGTTGAGTATACCTTTACATGCATAATAATGCAACGATTTTGTTCGAGTATTCGTTGCTACTAGGTCACATCGAAAGACCGGAAGATTTATAATTCACCTTCTTGATAAGCACTTCCCATCATTGCCTTTAATGCATCTCGCACCACATCAATGGCTATAGCAAAACCGATGCCTTGTGAACTTTGGCTAACTGCAGTGTTTATGCCAATCACTTCACCACGGAGATTGATGAGTGGCCCACCTGAGTTTCCTCGATTAATTGCAGCATCTGTTTGTAAAAGATGTGGATAGGTACGATCGCCAATTTGCATCGGACGTTCTTTAGCGCTAACAATGCCAACTGTTACCGAATGATCAAGCCCAAGTGGATTACCCACAGCTAATACCCATTCTCCAACTTTGACATCTTTAGAGTGACCCAGCTTTAAAAGTGAACCGTTTTTTGGTAATGTGACCTTTAATACAGCAAGATCGTGTTCATAATTTGTACCTACAACTTTAGCTGCAATTGGTTTCTCCTTTCCAAGCATCTGTACCATGACTTTAGATGCGCCATGAATGACATGTTCATTGGTTAAAATGTATCCTCGCGGGTCAAACACGAATCCAGTTCCTATGTTTAGTGCTTGTGGTTCTTGATTAGGCATGGCCTCCCAAGGAAAACCGAAAGGCAACATCGCATTTCTTGGACGCGTGTTTTCTTGAGTGACTTCAACCCCAACAATGGCACTTTTATAACGTTCAACAATCGTGACAAAGTCGAGGGTTTTCCCGCGACGATTGGGCTGTATCACATTTTGCTTACGCTTTGCAGTTTGCTTTTTTACAATTGGGCTTTTCTGCAAGCTGGCCCACCTCGCTCCCTACGGCATATGACACCATATTCGTGATGTCAGTCACAGGTTTCAGGCAAATGTCCCCTTCGTAAATAAGTCACACCCTATCTATAGAAAAAAAACCGCCTCAGATAGGCGGTTGTATTCATTATGATTCTTTTGAAACAGAAGTGAGTTTCGCTGAGTTATCTTGTGTGTGCTCACGATAGCCAGATGTTCCTGGTAGTGGTGGTTGATTCAAAAATTGCATTCCGCGTTCTAATTTTCGATAAAGTCCCATCGGATCGCGTCCGCCTATTAGCGCACCATTTCGTAGAGCAAAAGGTACATCGGTGCACATCCCACAAGTATCTAAGCAGTCTTTCACTTCAATATCAACTTCCGGATAATTTTCTCGCAAAGCGTCATAAACGGATTGCGAGTATAGTTCTAAATTTTTTTTACAAAAAGATAAATTGACTGATGAAGGCATCTAGCACATCTCCCTTACCTGCTTCATCAACCATTGTAGCACAGTCCAATTCTCGTATGCCATTAGATGTTACAGAGAAAATGGCGATTGGTAGCGGACGCCATAATTCCCTTTACGGGTCCGATAGATTTGGACAAGTGGCTGTTGTTGACCGCGTAAAACTTGGTCGTCACGAACACACATTGCTACGTAATTAGCAACAGAACGTGAGTCGTATAGTCGCGCTTCATAAATCCAGCTCATGCATACCCTCCTCCATTTTCATGGTTGTAAGGTCATGCACAGTGTACCCGAAGAGTCATCGAGACATGTATATCCCAATATTTTCATGGCATTACGATGTAGCTAGGGTAGCCTCAAGCAACATCCCAGCATGCTTCTTTACATTCACTCCACCTTCTTCAAACAATAAGTACTGACCGCGAATGCCAAGCAGTACACTTTCGATTTCTTGCTTTTCAAGAGATAGCGATCGCGCCTTAGGAGTGACATCTGAACCAATAGGATAAACAAAATCATTGACTGTCATATCGCTTAATAAGTATCGTTTCCACTCTTCTGGAAGACGTTCACGTACTTCTGTAGCGACTTGCTCTAAGTTTACATCTGCTGAGATACCTTGAATCAGTTTGCGCCAGTCCGTTTTATCTGGTAATTCTTTGGCCACTTCCATTTCAAATTGTCCCGCCAAAAGACGTGTCGGTAATTCCGCGATCAACATTGATTTCACTGCACCTTGATCAATCCACCGCGTCCATTCACGATGTTTTCTAGTTAAACCCACTTTGACCTGACTACTAACTGCTAGGTAAACATAATGAGGTATCATACAGTGTGTAGCAGCAAATGATTCATCACGGCATGTTCCAAGTGCGAAATGACATTCATGTGGCTTTACAATACACAGATCTGTTTCCGCAAGAGTTGTAACACATGGATAACAATACCCATTTTGATATAGTTTATTAACTTTTCGACCACATACGATACATTGTTTTTCTCCAAGAAAACGAAGATGAACGGTTTCCCCTATCCACTCATTCATCCTTGTTTCTTCGTCTCCTAACATCCAGTTATATTGGATTGGCTCTTGAACAAAGTGAGTAAGTCCATTAGAAAAACCTTTCAATATATCCAGCTCCTAAAATAATGTGTCATTGATCTCATGTAAACCATGCAACAATGTGTTGGCGACAGGTCATGCTATTAGGTATGGTGATAAAGGAGGACAGCTAACATGTTATTACTGGCTGCAATCATTCCAGCGTTGTTATTCTTAGCCGTCATCTATAGAGCAGATCGACAACGAGAAAAGCCGCAATTTGTGTTTTTACTTTATTTTGTTGGCATGCTTATTGTTCTTCCTGCAGCATTTGCAGAAAAATATTTACTTGATCTATACAGCCAAACATCTGAGCCGCAAACTGGATTCTTGGCCACGCTGATCACAGCCTTTTTTATTGCTGGCGCCGTTGAAGAATCTTTAAAAGCGATCGCATTTCGCCGATTAGTGTATCCGAAATCATTTTTCAATGAGCCTTATGACGGTGTTGTGTATGCAGTAGCAATCGGTCTTGGGTTTGCCACCATAGAAAATATCATGTATGTGTTAAGTTCTGGGCTTGCTACTGCATTTGTACGCGCATTTACAGCTGTCCCAGCACACGCATTATTTGGCATCGTGATGGGTACTTATTTTAGTCGCGCCAAATTTGAAGAGGCACCCATATGGCCTGCTTTTGTTGTTCCTGCATTATTGCACGGTCTTTATGATACATTTGCCATGGCCGAGAGTTACTTTGCAAATATTTTACTCATCCTGTATTTGATGTGGCTTGTCCGTTTTGCCTATATGCGAAGTTATCCCTTATTGCAGTGGAAAATACCTTATCGCATATCATGACCACTTTGTCCTGCTCGCAATGGATTTTCTGGAATCCCTTCAAAAACAAATAACACACCGTCTTCCGTTTTGAAAACAGAGACATCAGTCTCTTCATCAATCATAAGGAGATGAAAAAGGTTCATATTGGTTTTAAAGTATGGGCTTAAGTGTTCATCGTGAAAACGCAAACTAACCACACGTGCACGGTCAACTACAGGCACGTGAAAGCCAGATAAAGCAGGTCCTTCATCAATAGCATCAATAGTCGTCTGTTGGATCTCACTTTTTGTGCGCATAAAATCAAATACATTTTTTGCAGCTCGAGATTTTCTGCTATGTTCAGTCACCAAGGCGTAATGCATGATTTGCCTCCTTTGTACAACAAGGAATGCCCCCTTTGGTAACCAACCGGATTAGGGGGCATTCTCTCGTTTTGAAACAATCATAAGCTTATCCGTAGTATAACGTAAAACTCAGTCATATGGGAGTAAAAATTTTGTGGACTTGTTTGAAACTTGTCCCACTATGACATGAACAAGAAGCGTTATTCAATCATTTGGAAAGCAAAATGGTAGCTTCCGCCAAAACGCGCGCACCAAATCCTGTAGCTCCGGCTGGTTTGTATCCTGACGTAGAATCAGCTTCCATTGGACCTGCCATATCAATGTGAGCCCACTGTGCATTTTCTGTGACAAAGTGTTGCAAGAATAAAGCTGCCGTAATGGCTCCACCTTTTCCTTTCCCAATGTTAGAAATATCAGCATACGTGCTTTTTAATTGATCATTGTACTCTTCAATTAAAGGCATTCTCCATAACCCATCTCCTGTAACAGAACCTGCATCAAGAAGTGTGTCAACTAGAGAATCTGTGCCAAAGAGAGCCGCATACTTTGTTCCTAAAGCAGCTGCTGCAGCTCCTGTAAGAGTTGCAATATCCACAGTATATTCGGCTTTCATTTTCATCGCCCGAATAAGTGCATCTGCAAGAACAAGCCTTCCTTCTGCATCTGTGTTAGCCACTTGAACAGAGACGCCATTTGGATACTGGATCAATTCTCCTGGCAACATCGAACCTGCATCAGGAATGTTTTCCGCTGATGCGATGAGACCGACCACATTACACGGAATGTTGGCTGCGACCAGAGCATCTAAAGCACCGATTACAGCTGCGGCTCCCGCCATATCCATCCGCATGTCACTAATGTCGCGACCACTTTTCAAACTGACGCCACCTGTATCAAAGGTAATGCCTTTGCCAACTAAAGCAACAAGCGGTTTTGATGCATCACTTGTGTAATGAATTTCAATAAATCGAGGTTTATGATCACTACCCTTTCCAACAGTGAGAACGCCAACCATTTGTTCATCTACAAGTTGATCACCCTGAAAAACTTTTACAGTAGCTTTAGTTTTTTCAAAATGTGCAGTTACAAAATCAGCTAACGTACTGGGCCGCAATAGATTAGGTGGTTCATTGGCTAGATCACGTGCGAGTACAGTGGCATGTGCATAAATGCTGCCAATTTCAATACTAGAAGTGACGTCTTTCTCAGTGAGCAAAGCTAATTCGTGAACAGAATTTGGTTTTTTATGTGCTTTATACTTATCAAATTGATATGTACCAAGAAGAGCTCCCTCAGTAATAGCCTGCGCTTCTATATGAGCGCTAAGAAGGTTTGGTAAAATCAACTCAACTTCTCCAAACTCCTCCTTATTTGCTTCCCGTAACGCTTGTCCTGCAGCAGCACGAAGGCTATCCGCATCTACTTTAGAGGCATCGCCAAGTCCTACAAGAATAAGTTCGGTAAATGTTGTTACAGTACCTAATTTTTGATGGCGTTTAGATAAGGAAATACCTTGAAATTCTAAAGTTTGTTCAGTGACAAACCCGATGGTTCCTGTGCATGATGAAGCATGAGTATGGCGTAAAGTCACTTTCATTAGATCACTCCTCAAAAAATAGATATAATAAGTATACTCCTTTTTTAAACTGTACTCACGAACTTTTTAAGATTCTGTTTTCCGTGGTATACTTTTATTTTCTATGCATGACGAATGGATGGTGTTCTAATGCGCAATGCACGAACATTAATGGAGCGTATTGTGCTTTCAAAAGTAGTAGAAGGCGAATTGCGAACCCTCGATTTAGACCTTCATCATCAGGATCAAACATATGCCATTTACGTTTTTGACGCGCAAGAAGATTTTGAAGCACCTGCTATCTTTTGTTCAGATCTAGAAGAAGCAAGAATTATCTTCATGAAATATATGGATTTGATTATTCAAGAATCAGCATTTCCTACCGAATCAGTGTACGATTTTGCTCAGCGCATATATCAAAAATTAATCACTCAGTCAACATCGTGATATTGTTAGATAATGCGGTAACATTTGCTCTGCATCACGATTAAAGCAAACAATGGGTATATGATTTCGCAATGCGATCTCAACCAACTTTGCAATCGGGTTCATTTGCAGTTGTGTACCTACAATAAACAACAAATCACAGTTGTTGGTCCATTGAATAGCTTTAGCCAGCTGATATACATATTCACCTTCAAATACAATATCGGGCCATAGGATGTTCCCGCAAGCTTCGCACTCCATCGATCCATTGATAAGTGTACGCGCTTGATATAGAGAACGGCATCCGTGACAACGCCAACGCGTAAGAGCACCATGTAATTCAATGACATCGAAAGATTTTGCACGGTGATGAAGTCCATCTATATTTTGAGTAATAATTGTAAAGTTGGATATGGCTAGGATTAGGTGTGCTTGATTAGGCTCGGCTGCTATCCAGGCTTGTAGCATCTCACGGTAGGCGTTTTGGTACTCCTTTATATGCCGATGGGCGTGCTTAAGTTTAAATAATTCTTGTAGAGAATGGCCCTGCCATTTAGCATCAATAGTTGGTAGTCCACTTGCTGTGCTAATCCCTGCACCAGTGATTGCTAATGGACGTTTAGCCATCTGAATCGCTTTTAATATATCCTTTTTTTGAGATAGTAAAGGTGGATGAGGATTCATCTTTATAATTCCCCCTTGACGGATAGAGTGTTTATGTAGTATTCTCTGACAAATTCCATATTACTAAAACGATGATGGAAACAAGTCTGCGGGATGTGCAAAGAGAACTGACGGATGGTGCGAGTCAGTGACAAAACGTAGTTCGATAGCATTCCAGAGTGAATGGTGAACGTGTACTTATACACTAGTAGCTGGTTACGTTGACCTCGTTATCGGTCACAGTTCTTTATACAAGAACTGACTGAGCTGAACGCTGTAAAGCGATCAGGACTTTGGGTGGTACCGCAGGCGTATTGACCGCTTGCCCCTTTGCATAGAAGGGGGCAAGCGGTTTTGTGTTATACACTAAAAAATGGGAGTGGAGAATATGTTTGATGAAAAAACAGTTTTACGGATTCCGGGTCCAACACCTGTGCCGCCTGAAGTAACGAGAGCGATGACGCACTCGATGATAGGACATCGAAGTGGCGATTTTTCTACACTTTTTAAAGAGGTGCAAGAGAATTTACGCGAATTATTCCAAACTTCTGGTGACGTTGCTGTCATCGCGGGTACAGGTACGGCTGGGTTAGAAGCGGCGGTTTATAGTATGGTTCAGCAAGGTGATCGTGTGCTGGCAATTTCTACTGGAAACTTTGGCGATCGCTTTACTGACATTGCACGTCGGACAGAATCTGAAGTTCTCACGATGAATTGCGAGTGGGGCACATCAGCAAATGTACAAGAGATCGTTGAAACTTTACAGCAGTATCCTGATATTCAAGTCGTTTTACTGACACACTGCGAGACTTCCACGGGAGTATTAAATGATGTAAAAGAGATTGCCCGAGTCACTCATGAACATGGAGCCTATCTCATTGTCGATGCTGTGAGTTCTTTTGTTGGCTCCCCATTACTAATGGATGAGTGGCATGTAGATATAGTCGTTACGGGTTCTCAAAAGGCACTAGGATTACCACCTGGATTGGCACTTGTAGCAATGGGACCACGTGCCATTGAACGGATGAAAGAGGGTCCAGCAGCACGTTCTTTTTATTTTGATTTACGGCGATATCAGAAGGATATAAGTGCATCAACAACACCTTGGACACCACCTGTTAGCTTGATTTATGGATTACGCCAATCCGTATCCATGATTCTAGCTGAAGGATTACAGAAAACGCAGGACCGCCACCGTTTATTGCGTGATATGACGCGTGCAGGAATACGAGCACTGGGTCTAACCCTTATGGTTGAAGATGACCATATGGCAAGTCACACTGTAACAACTGTATTTGTAAATCATGCTGATGAAGTACGTAAAATTATGAAAAACGATCTTCACTTAGCAGTTGCAGGCGGTCAAAAGCAACTTGCAGGAAAAATTATTCGCATAGGCCATATGGGTTATGTTGATGCAAGCGATGTATTGCAATGTTTAGCTACTCTTGAAATTGCATTAGTAAAAACAGGTTATGATATTACACTTGGCACTGGTGTAGGTGCTGCAGCGGAGGTATATGTACATGCAGAGAATACTCGTAACTGATCCAATTTCCGAGCAAGGGTTACATGAATTATATGCTGCAGGAGATTTCGAGATAGTTGAAAAAGTAGGTATTTCCGCAGGAGAATTAGTTCACGTGATTGCCGAATTTGATGCACTCCTTGTCCGTAGTCAAACAAAAGTAACGAAAGAAGTTATATTAGCTGGAAAAAAATTGCGCGTGATCGGTCGTGCAGGTGTTGGTGTCGACAATATTGATGTCCGCGCAGCAACAAAAGCTGGCATTCTTGTTATCAATGCACCTGATGGTAACACCGTGACAACTGCAGAATTCACCTTTTCAATGATGCTGGCACTAGCTCGCCATATTCCCCAAGCAAATGCGAGCTTGCGATCAGGGAAATGGGAGCGTACACTTTTTACAGGTGTAGAATTGCGCGATAAAATACTTGGAATCGTAGGATTTGGGCGGATTGGAACAGAAGTAGCTAAGCGTGCTCAAGTATTTGGTATGCAAGTCATTGCTTATGATCCATTTTTAAGTGTAACTCGTGGAGAAAAATTAGGCATTCAAGTAGCATCTCTTGATGAAACTATTCAAAAGGCAGATTTTATTACAGTTCACACACCGTTAACTAAGGATACTCGTCACTTAATCAGCGACAAAGAATTTGCTATGATGAAACGTGGTGTCAAGGTTTTAAATTGCGCGCGTGGTGGCATCATTGACGAAGCTGCACTCATTCGAGCACTGGATGAAGGAGTTGTATCAGGAGCGGCACTCGATGTATATGAAGAGGAACCAGCAATGGCAAATCCCCTTTTAAGCTATCCTCAAGTCATCGCTACGCCACATCTTGGTGCGTCGACAGTGGAGGCACAAGTCAATGTTGCAGTCGACGTTGCGGTAGGTCTCATTCGTTTACTGCGTGGAGAAAGTTATCCACATACAGTAAACCTACCTGCATTATCTGCAGAAGCCCGTAAAAAGGTAGAGCCCTTTGTACAGTTAGGTGAAATCATTGGAAGTATGGCTGCTCAAACCATTCGTGGTAGCGTACAACAAGTTCAAATCAAATACTTTGGAGAACCAATTACGCAACCTATTGATGCTATAACGAGATCGATTCTAAAAGGTGTTCTTACTCATTTTTATCGTGAAGAGGTTCATTTAATTAGTGCCAATTTGATTGCTGAGGAAATCGGTATTGAGGTCATAGAAACAAAACAACCACGGCATGCTACTTATGCCAATCTGATAGAAGTGCAACTAAGTGGCGATCAGAGTAAAGTTGCGGTAGCAGGAACAGTCATTCCAGGCCATGGATTGCACATCATACAAATGGATGAGTACTCTGTGGATATTGCACCAAGTGAAGCTATGGTTCTTACTTGGCATCGTGATCAACCTGGTATGATTGGTCACGTTGGTGGAATTCTTGGTCAATCAGGTGTCAATATTGCATCCATGCAGGTCAGCCGTCAAGAAAACGGCGGTCAAGCCATGATGATTCTTGGTGTGGATCGTGAAGTAGATGCGATGCATTTGAAACAAATACGAGATACTGTAGGCATGGATCGGGTATTATATATAGAGTTACCTATCCAGTCTTAATACAAGCAACGCGTAACTCAGTAGGAGTACTCCCCCATACTGAAGGTGAAAAATGTGATTATTGGTTTTGGGTTTGGAAGTCCGCTTATAAGTATTTTGATGTTAATTCTTACGAGTATCGCTAGTTTTCTTATTTTCCGTGCTTTTCGACCATCCCATTTGAAGAGAAAGCCCACACGCGAAGATCTTTATTATTACTATCGTGAACAACGAAGACGTGCTCGTGATCTTTCATCACAATTTGATCTGACAGATGAAGAGATCGATCAAAAGGTTGAAGAAGATTTACGTAAATAAAAAAACCATCACCATAGATGATGTATATACTATGGTGATGGTTTTTACCTAATTGAAAGTAAGATTCATACCCATGCAAAAAAGAACGAGAGAGTCTAGGGCTTCATAACCTTAGACTCTCTCGTTCTCGTATCGTGCACTTGCCTGGCAACGACCTACTCTCCCAGGACCCTGCGGTCCAAGTACCATCGGCGCTGGAGGGCT
>NZ_JALBUF010000011.1 GCF_022606465.1 Sulfoacidibacillus ferrooxidans | reverse complement strand
AACACGAAGGTTAAGCCCTCCAGCGCCGATGGTACTTGGACCGCAGGGTCCTGGGAGAGTAGGTCGTTGCCAGGCAAGTGCACGATACGAGAACGAGAGAGTCTAAGGTTATGAAGCCCTAGACTCTGTCGTTCTTTTTTGCATGGGTATGAATCTTACTTTCAATTAGGTAAAAACCATCACCATATCATCTATGGGATGGTTGTTACTCAATTGTTTCATTTATTATTCTTTTCTCACAGGTTTTTCCTCGCGTTTCCACTTGTCCATTCCACCTTTTAGATGGGATACATGAATAAATCCAAGTTTAAATAATTCATTTGCTGCTGCTTGACTGCGATGGCCAGTTTTACAAATAAGAATTATATGATCTTCTTTTGAAAAATGGTTAAGAATTTCATGTTCTTGACCTAAAGGATAATGTTGTGCACCATCAATATGTCCAGATTGATACTCACCTTTAGAACGAACATCTATGATATAAGATGCTCCGTGAACAGATTTATTTTGAACTTCTTGCGGTGTTAGATCTATTAATTGATTTGGGTGACGAAATAAATTTAATAAATTCAAATGAACTCCACCTTTATAGGTTAACCTAAGCAATATTACAATAATAATATTATGTTAACTTAGATCAACATCATTATTTGTTTTCATCCCCATATTACTTTTCATTATAGCCGTTATGTATGTAGTATAAAAAATAAGGTGTATTTATGAACCAGTAACACAAAATAGTTGTTACTGGTCATTTAGTATAGGGTTCCCTAAAGCAGAGAATTTATTTGTCCAATAAGGTATTACATGTTGCTTTAATCAATCGTAGAAGTAGGGAGGATTGCATCATAAGATTCTCTACTTCATAAGGGTCTCCATCTCTTGTTTTAGATGAGCATATATTGGACTTGTGGTTGTGATTGCCCAATTTGTTGTATCAGGTGTATACCAACGTATTCCGATCGTGTGTAAAGAACGAACGATATCAGAGTCAGGTATTGGAACTCCATGTATGCTGATCATTGCATCAGATGGGTCTTTTAAAGTAAAGGTGATGCCGTGTAGTTGACTGACAGTTGGTATAAAGTCACCATTTACAGGATCAATAATTTGAGTGATATTAATGTCGGTAGTCCCAGTCGATGCATGATATAGAATTTGATCACGTAATCCTTGTTGCATGAGATTATATTGCAATAAGCGACTAGTACTTGCGACTAGAATCAATCCGTGATCTTGCATATGCGAAAGATGAACTAATGCCTCGATTGTAGAATAATTAAATGGAAATAGATTAGCATTACCCTCTAAATGGGTTGCGATAATAGTGTATCCGCCTGATTGTACTAATGCATTTAGGCGAGAAGAATCTAACTGTTCTCCTAAGTCTGCTGGATTCCACATCGTATCCCAATTGGCAACCTGACCTAGTCCGGGTTCATATGCCACTTTTCGCGTTCCTGTGAAGCGATAAAACCCCCACATTTTCGAGCCGTCTCGCAATGTAATAGGATAAATCATGGACGGATAGCTAAATTGATCGCCAAAGTGATCTGACCATACATAACGAACTCCCTCTTGCTCTAGTAGGTCTGTGATATAATACTTCGATTGTGGGTTATCACCCTCCATATATTGATCAAATGCGGTATATGAACCAAAGTTTGCAACGTTTGATTGATTTCCATGATCAGTGAAAACAGTAATTGGAACCTCGTTTTGCTTCTTTAAAAAATTGAGAGCATTGATTTCGAGTTCTCGCGAAAATATAGTTGTACTTGAGTTGACACGTGAAAAATCGCCTGCACTATGGAAAGTATCAATCCATCCATGGCGAATATAGTACAGTAGTATTGGTGCATCCGCTGATGGAATATTAGATATTCCATCAAACATAGTCATCTCATTTTTTACAGTTTCACCATTGTAATCAATTTTACGTGGTTCATTAGAGCCGTTGTATAGAAAAAACGAGTCCGAAATGTCTAGTCCTAAACCTTGTCCGAGCATCGTTTCGGATTTTGTATTTAAAAATTCATGGATGATATTAAACTTTCTAAGATCGGTGTGGTCCGCATCAGATTCAATAGCAAGCATTGCATGGTAAGGCCATGGAAACTTTCGCTCAGTTACTGTTTGCTTTGGCATCAGGTGTACTTGTGATGCAAATGCATGTTGTTTTATCTGACTTGTACCTACTAGTGACGCCACTACTAAACCCACAACAAGTGTGCCTGTAACGATTTTTTTATTCATCTCATGTTCCTCCGCATACATCTCTTTGTAACCTCAATGTCATCTTACGATATATGCAAGAAGATGAACAGCCCATTTTGTAATGTTTTTGTAATAAAAAATAATGTGTACGTAATATTAACCGCTAAATTAAGGCTTTTCCTTGTCTCTCTGAAAATTATTTTGAGTAACGTTATAATACAGATGAGTTTAGATGTCTCTTTGATTCTTAAACATAGCTGTATGGCTCAAACACAGAGTAGTACATAGTGACAATACGATTATCATTTTCTGTTTCACAACGAAGGAGGAGATTAGCGATGTTTACAAAACAAATAAATGTACGATTTAGTGAGTGCGATGGTTTAGGTCATGTGAATAACACGACATATTATGTGTATATGGAGGAAGCACGAGTTGATCTATTTTCATTATTTATTCCAACACTAGACCTCAACGAATGGAATTTAATTGTAGCTTCAACGAGATGTGACTATTTACGGCAAGTCACATTTGCAGAAACTATTACGGTATACACATGGCTTAGCCGCATTGGTTCATCGAGCATGATGATTGAACACGCATTGCAAAATGCTGATGGTTTATGGGTTGCACGAGGGCAAGCAGTCATGATTAGCTATGATTATAAAGACCAACAGGCTACACCGATTACAGCTGATGTCCGAGAGATTTTATCAAAGCACATGAGTGCCCCAGACGGCGTACCAGACATACGGTAATCACTAAAAAGCAAGTACAATTGCTTGAACTCACTGCGCTTGTACTTAAAGGAGTGTTGCGCTATGCATGAAAATATTATCATCGTAGAAGGCAAACACGACAAAGAACGTTTAGCTTCTTTAATTAAAAGAGATACTTTGGTTCTATGTACTTACGGAATTCCGACACATGAACACTTAATGCAACTAAAAAATGCGATTGGTGATGCAAAGGTGTATGTATTTACTGATCAAGATCAAGCGGGCAGAAGAATAAGAGGGATACTCACTGAAGAAATTCCAGATGCCATCCATTTACACACGAAGGCTGAATATGGAGGTGTGGAAAAAACTCCAATTGTTTATCTCATGCACATTTTAGAGCGATATGAACTTTTGTCAGAAATCAGCTGACGATACACATGTGCCCAAGCTCCCTTGCGTAAAATCCAACAATACCGCAAATTACGTTAAGGGAGCGAAAGCATGTGCCGCGTAAAGCATATCCAAAAACACAGAAGAAAACTCAGAGACATCAATTAACCAAAAACAAGAAAACTCCTCAGACAACGACGAAAATCTCATTACAACCAGTCCATACAACGACTTATGTTGCGCGACCATTTCAATTTATGCGCGACCGCGAACGCGTTGAACAATACCACACGGAGATTGTTGTATTACAAAATGACATGTGGAGAAAAATGGCTTTATTACCACACGATGCACAAGAAACGAGGCGTATGTTACGCAATCGTCAAGAGGCAGCCACATTCGTTTCTCAGATCAATCGAATGATGACTCAAAATGAAGGACTAGCGCTGATGATTGAAACTGCTTCTGGTGAAAATGTCGGGTATGTCTTTATTACAGAGTCTTTAGATCCACTTAGCATGGAGAGGATCGGAATCATTGGTGAAATGTATATGGAAGAAACATGGCGTGGGCAGGGAGCCGGAACCTTTGCACTACAAGAATCTGAAAAATGGCTATCTAACCGCGGAACTCGCGCCTTTCAAATTTTCGTAACAAAAACGAATGTCGACGCAGTTCAATTATATCAAAAAAATGGATACGCAATTGTTGACTATCGCATGATAAAAAGATCACCTATTACAAGCACTAGCACATGACGGACTGTCTCTTGATATGATAGTATGATGAAGAGAGGAGGAGTGATTCTTGGATAAGGTTTACCCATCAGCATTAGCAGCTATAGCCGATATAAAACCAGGTAGCACACTATTAGTTGGGGGATTTGGTCTAGTTGGGATCCCGGAAAATTTAATTGCAGCTATTCAAGAAAGCGGTATCAGTGATCTTACGTGCATTAGTAATAATTGCGGTGTCGATGATTTCGGACTTGGTCTCCTGCTACAAAACAAGCAAATTAAAAAAATGGTTTCTTCTTATGTAGGAGAAAATAAAACGTTTGAACGTCAGTATTTGAGTGGTGAACTAGAAGTTGAACTGGTACCACAAGGTACACTTGCAGAAAGAATTCGTGCAGGTGGAGCAGGTATTGGCGGATTTTATACACCTGCAGGAGTAGGGACGCCGATTGCAAAAGGAAAAGAAACACGCGAAATAAACGGTAAAGAATACTTGCTGGAATATCATATCACCGCGGATTTTGCATTAATTAAAGCATGGAAAGCAGATCGTTTAGGTAATTTAATCTTTCACGAAACAGCTCAAAACTTTAATCCTATGATGGCTACAGCGGGTAAAATTACCATTGTCGAAGTCGAAGAAATTGTAGAGACAGGCGAATTGGATCCGGCTCAGATTCACACACCAAGTATTTACGTACAACGCGTCATAGTAGGTGAACATTATGAAAAGCGAATTGAACGACGGACAATTCGGGCTTAGAGGAGAGTAAACTTACATGGCACTTACACGTGAACAAATTGTACAACGTGCAGCAAAAGAAATCCCTAAAGGCTCTTATGTTAATCTTGGCATCGGTATGCCTACGCTTGTTGCAAACTACATACCTAGTGATGCAGATGTAATTTTGCATTCGGAAAATGGACTACTTGGTATTGGTCCCTATCCGACAGATAATCAAGTTGATCCGGATTTGATTAACGCAGGGAAGGAAACAGTCACTATTGTAAAAGGCTCATCCTTTTTTTCTAGTGCAGAGTCTTTCGCAATGATTCGTGGTGGGCATATCGATGTAGCCATTTTAGGTGCTATGGAGGTATCTGAAACAGGTGATCTTGCCAATTGGATGATTCCAGGTAAGATGGTAAAAGGCATGGGGGGAGCTATGGACCTAGTACATGGCGCAAAGCGACTCATCGTCACTATGGACCATGTCAGCAAAAATGGCGACCCGAAGATTCTTAAAACCTGTGCGCTACCGTTAACAGGGAAAGGTGTAGTGAATCGCATTATTACTGATTTAGCAGTTATCGATGTAACATCTGAAGGGTTAGTACTTCTTGAAATTGCACCAGGACATACAGAACAAGAAGTGAGGAACCTTACAGGTGCCCCACTGCTCGTTGTTCATCCAATAACAGAGATGGCTTTATAGAGCGACTTGTCCTCTTGCAGCATGTTCTACAGTTTGTACTGGAAGCGATATAATCAAATCTTGCGATTGCGCATCGTATCCTACCAGACGGTATTCACCAAACGTTTTTTCAATATAAAGTGCATCTTTATGGCTACTTACATGTACGCCATATTGTGCACCCTCATCAGAGATAGCTGTGAGTAACCACGGAGTAGGAACCGGTAATCCGTCAACAGAACCATGTACTTGACTAAGCATAAAATAACCATGGTACACATTGGGGACCCCTTGAATGGATACTGCAACTTGTACAGGAAATTGGGTAAAAGGATGAACGTTTAAATGGATAGAAACTTCATCGCCAACCATCCCTAGTTGTAGTTTACTAGACGAACGCCACGAGAGAAACTTGTCCAATGGAAAGTAAAGTTGTACCCTGCTATTATTTGATCCTTGGTCAGGAGCAATTGCAAAAACAGAAGTTTGCTGAGCCTTTTGCTCTAAATAACGAAGAGTACCTACAGCAAATAGAACAAGAGTAACTAATACAATCAGTATTCCTGTAAAAAAACCTGCTACGAAACTTTTTTTCGTAATACTTGCAACTTGTTTTTTTTCATAATCACGTGATTGATTGATGTTTGGATTTCTTGAATTCATGTGTAACACCTCGCAAAAGCTAGTCATGAATAGGCATTTGTACAAGTATACACACGAGTGGACAACACATGCCATAAAGGCGGTTCGTTTAGTGCTTTATTTCGAAAAAATTGTGACTGCAGATGAAGATGGTCTGATGGTCAAAAATGTACTTAGCCACCTTGCTTTAAGCAAAAGGCTACGCCGCGATCTACTCAATGCTGGGCATATTCAGTTAAATGGGAAGCCCATATTTTTAACAAGTCGAATTCATACTCATGACAAAATCACAGTATTACAGGTGGATGAAATAGAAGTACATTTTCCACCTGAACCAATTGCTTTAGATATCGCATATGAAGATGAGCACCTTCTTGTCGTCAATAAACAAGCTGGCTTGCTTGTTCATCCTACAAGTCGAGAACGAACGGGAACACTTGCCTCCGCCGTTGCATTTCACATGTGCAGTCGAGGAGAATCGTATCGTTTTCGTCCTGTGCATCGCCTCGATCGCAATACATCAGGATTGCTCATGATCGCTAAGCATAAACTTGCCCATGAAAGGCTATCTCGTGCTCTACGCAAGCGGGATATTCACCGCGAATATCTTTCTTTCGTGTATGGCCTTATGGAAAATGATGATTTGACTATCGATACACCAATTGGAATAGCGCAAGACCAAACGGTAAAACGCATAGTGGATGTAACTGGTGATCTTCCATCTGCCAAACCTGCAGTGACACATGTTAAAGTCTTATGTAGATATGAACAGGGATACGCAACAAAAGTACGTGTGATATTAGAAACAGGGCGAACTCATCAGATTAGAGTGCACCTTTCTTCCGTAGGGCATTCAGTTCTAGGGGATACTCTATATGGCGAGGAGATCTCTTCTATTCCATTTATATCTAGACAGGCTTTGCATGCTTATCAGCTTACCTTTGTACACCCTGTTACAAAAGAGTACATTGTATGCGTTAGTGAATTACCTGATGACTTACAACAACTCGAAAAAAAACTAGCACATCAAGTACATGAATCATAACTGACCGCTGCAAATATGCAGCATATGGAGGGTATCAACTTGCTGGATGGCAAACAACTGCTGATCCGCTTGACAGAAACAGCAGGTGGTTCAGGAGACGAGGCGCGCGTCACTCGTGTCTTAGAGGAGGCAACACACGCTTTAGTCAATGAGAGCACCACAGATTCAGTGGGTAATCTTACACTCCTTGTAAAAGGTGAAGGGGAATCTATACACCCGCGTGTCATGATTGCTGCACATACAGATGAAATCACCCTGATGGTTTCTAAAATTGAAAAAGGCGGTTTTTTGCGAGTAGCACAAGTTGGAGGTTTTGATCCGCGAACACTACTCGGGCAAGAAGTAGTTGTTCATGGAAGGGATTCTCTCATCGGCATTATAGGCTCAAAGCCACCACATCTTTCGACATTAGAAGAAAGACAAAAATCAATTCCGCTACATGAACTATTTATTGATCTTGGTATGAGTGAGGAGCATGTTTTAGAAGTGGTAACGGTTGGTGATCGTATTACAATGCATCGTAATACGATGCAACTTCTTGGGGATCGCATGAGTGGTAAAGCGATGGATAACCGTGCTAGTGTTACGGCTATGGCTATATGCCTTGATGAATTGCGTAAACTTCGTCATACGGCTGATGTATTTGCAGTCGGTACAATGCAGGAAGAAATCGGTAGCAAAGGGGCGCAGACAGCTGCTTTTGGCCTCATGCCTGATATAGCTGTAGCAATTGATGTTTGTCACGGGGAAACGCCAGGTGTCACATCCGATCTAGCTAAGAAACTTGGGGCAGGACCTGTTTTAACACTTGGACCACGCATTCATCCGAAACTTTTTACCGCGTTAAAAGAGATCGCACAATTAGAAAACATCCCATTACAAATTGAAGTGAGTCAAGGTCCTACATGGACGGATGCAGATCCTATGCAAATTGTTCAAGTGGGCATTCCTACTGCACTTCTGTCTATCCCACTTCGCTATATGCATACATCAGTAGAAACGCTTGATTTTGAGGACGTACGGCTTACCGGTGTTTTACTAGCACGCTTTATTGCGAAAATTGACGCTGCGTTTGTGGAGGGGCTCACATGTTACTTAAACGATTAACAGAGGCATCCGGACCCTCTGGATTTGAAGATGAGATTCGTCAAGTCATCTATGAAGAGGTCAAATCATACAGCGAAAACATCTACACAGACGCATTAGGTACATTAATTGTAGAGACTAATCCCAAAGCAAAAGGACCTAAGATTTTACTTGCAGCACATATGGACGAAGTTGGATTTATGATTGTAGACATCGATGATCATGGTTTATTGCGCTTTCGTCCGTTGGGTGGCGTAGATCCGCGCATCTTAGTGTCTAAACCTGTACTAGTTGGTAAAAAAAGAATGTTTGGCGTGATTGGATCAAAAGCTGTGCATTTACAACAGCCACAAGAACGCGAACACCCACTAGAATTGAATCAATTGTATATCGACATTGGAGCTCACTCACGAGAAGAAGCGGAAAAATATGTGGCACCAGGTGATCTTGCTATATTTGCTACTACGTATGAGGAAGTGGGAGATCGTCGTGCGAAATCCAAATCCTTCGATGATCGAGTGGGATGTGCTGTACTTGTCGAGACGTTAAAGAAACAATTTGACTTGCCTATCGTTTACGCCTTTACCGTTCAAGAAGAAACAGGTTTACGTGGCGCGGGTCCTGTGGCTTATCGGGTACAGCCTGATCTTTCAATTGTTATTGAAGGCACAGTTTGTTTTGATGTTATCGAGACACCTTCACATGGTCAATCAACGATTCAAGGAGCAGGCCCAGCAGTTTCGGTAGTTGACGCCCGCACGATCGGACATCGTGCGTTTAGAGAGCACATTATAAAGGTTGGTAAGCAAGCAGGTATTCCCGTACAGCTACGCAGAACAGTAGGTGGTGCAAACGATATTGGAGCCATTCATCTCACGGGGATGGGAATAGTCAGTGCGGCTATTAGTGTACCTACTCGCTATATTCATGCACCATCGCAAATGATTAGCCTTGACGATTATGATCATACTGTAGAACTTTTAGAAGCTGTACTTCGCAGCATTGAACAAGGAGGTTTTACTGCATAATGAAAGATCTCATTCATACACTTACTATTCCATCAGGTCCATCCGGGTATGAACTCCCTGTAAAAAATGTGATTGAAGAACTTATTCGTCCTTTTGTAGATGAATGCTATGAAGATGTACTTGGCAATCTCTACGCAATTAAAAAGGGATCATCGAGTACACATGAAAAAACAGTCATGATCGTGGCACATATGGATGAACCGGCTCTTAGTGTGATCGACATTGATGATGTAGGTTTTTTGAGAATATCTCCGCTAGGACCGTTGCGTCCCTCGGCTCTCGTTGGGGCACGCGTGGTATTTGCACGCACGGGAAGAAGAGGTATTGTTGGTGCGGAGCACGGAATTGCTATGAAGGATTTAGAGTTTTCACATCTTTTTGTGGATATTGGAGCCAATAGCCAATCAACTGCGCAAGAGTTTGTTGAGATAGGAGATGCTGCAACGTTCGCCTATGGTTTTGACGAAGTTTCTGAGCAACTTTTGGTTGGTCATGCACTCGATAACCGCGTAGGATGCGCGTTATTAATCGATGCCTTGCAACATGCACAGAGTAACCACACAATTGTAGGTGTATTTTCTGTACAAAAAGAAGTAGGGTCACGTGGGGCGAAAGTTGCTGGGCATCGTATTCACCCATCTGTTGCTGTAGTTCTTGATGTAAGTCCTACTGGTGATACACCTAAATCCGAGAGACTAGCACTTTCCTTAGGTCAAGGTGTTGGTATTAAAGTTCTTGATGCAGGAATGGTCGTAGCTCCAAAATGGCGTGATCAGTTAGTAGATGCAGCGAAAGCAGTCGAAGCTTCTTATCAAATTGAGGTGTCACCGCGAACGACAAGCGATGCAGGTGCTATTTTTCTTACTCAAGATGGCATTCCTACTTGTGGCTTAGTTGTTCCCGCACGTTATGTCGGGACGCCATCGCAAATGGTGCACTTAGAGGACGTCACAAGCGCTAAAAAAGTATTAGGGAGCTTTTTAGGTCGACTTTCTTAACCTATATGTGTTTCTGAGTACACGTACACGGGAGGGGATGTATGCAACCTCCTGTGTAGTTCAATCTCATTTCTTCATGTATCTAGGTAAAGTACATCACAATGATCGTAGTTTGTAGTATAATGTGACAAATCCCAAAAGGAGGGCCAGCGATGTTACGCTACTTAACTGCCGGAGAATCTCATGGCCCTGCACTCATGGCCATCATTGAAGGGCTACCAGCCTACTTATCTATAGATAATGAACAAGTCAATTATGAATTATGGCGTCGCCAGCAAGGATATGGTCGTGGATATCGAATGAAAATCGAAACAGATCAAGTTGAATTTACGTCTGGTTTACGGTTTGGTAAAACACGTGGTTCACCGCTTTCTTTTACTATTGCGAATCGCGATTATAAAAACTGGGGACCACGGATGTCTCCTACTGGGCTACCGCCAAATGACTTGCAAGTTGTTACAAAACCTCGACCTGGGCATGCAGACCTAGCGGCTGCTTTGAAGTACGATTATTCAGATATACGAGATGCTCTAGAACGGGCGAGTGCGCGCAATACAGCAACACTTGTCGCAGTTGGAGCGATTGCACGACAATTACTGGCTGCTTTTCATATCCATCTGTTCTCCCATATCATCCAAATCGGACATGAATCCGTGAATACAGAGACTCTTCATACCATGACGATGGAAGAAATGGCGCGACTTGCAGAACAGTCCCCTGTACGCACAGCTGATCCAGAGGCTGAAAAAAGGATGATGGCCGCCATTGATGCTGCTAAAGAGCAGGGGAATACAGTGGGTGGTATTTTCGAAGTGATTGTAACTGGAGTGCCGGTAGGACTTGGTAGTTATGCGATGCCGGATCGAAGATTAGATGGACGTATAGCCGGTATGTTGATGGGCGTTCAAGCGATTAAAGGTGTCGAGATAGGATCCGGGTTTGAGTCTGCCCGTCAACTTGGATCTACCGTGCATGATGCTATTTACTATGAAACGCAACGTGGCTTTTATCGTACGACAAATGGTGCAGGTGGTATTGAAGGTGGTATATCAAACGGCGAAGCTATTGTCATACGTGCGGCTATGAAGCCGATCCCTACTCTCTACAAACCTCTTCCAAGCGTTGATATGGTAACAAAAGAACCCTATCTTGCCACTATAGAGAGATCGGATGCATGTGCGGCACCAGCTGCAGCCGTTGTGGGTGAAAATGCGGTTGCGTGGGTAATCGCCGAAGCTTTTATGGAGAAGTTTGGTGGAGATTCGATAAAAGAAGTGAAACGGAACTTTGAAAGCTATCTTTTACAATTAAAGGAGCGCTCCTGACGTGCAGTCTCATCTTGAACAAGAGCCAAAACAACTTCATATACAAGCGCAGCAAGGGGATTATGATGTTTTGATTGGTGTGCACCTTTTGGAGAATGCACACCGATTTTTAGCGCCAGTATTAGATCCAACAGCCAGTGTGATGATTGTTTACGATGAGGCATTAGCTAAACTAGGTTATGTCGATCGTATGGTTAAAGGTCTTGCCCCTATGCAGTCTAACGTATATACAACAGCTGTACAGTCAGGAGAAGCATCTAAGTCATTAGCATGTGCAGAAGAGCTATATCGAGCTTTTATTGCAGCAGGCCTTGATCGCAGATCGACAATTATTGCTCTTGGGGGCGGAGTCATAGGAGATGTAGCTGGCTTTGCTGCAGCAACATTTATGCGTGGTATTCCATTTGTACAAGTGCCCACCACACTTTTAGCACATGATGCGAGTATTGGTGGAAAAGTAGCAGTGAATCTGCCTGAGGGGAAAAACTTAGTTGGCGCTTTTCATGCGCCAAGACTTGTTCTCTATGATGTATCTACACTGGAAAGTCTGCCTTTATACGAACGAGCTAGTGGATTGGCGGAAGCCATTAAACACGGGGTAATTTATGATAAGGAATTATTTGTATTCATCGAGGAACATATCGATCATATTGTAGCGGGAGATACGGAACTTCTTACAACCTTACTATACCGTTCATGTAAAGTTAAAGCGGCTATTGTGAGTTTAGATGAACGCGAGGCGGGTATTCGTGCCATTTTAAATTTTGGACATACGATCGGTCACGCGATAGAAGCTGTACAGTATGGTGTATATACACACGGTGCAGCTGTTGCCATTGGTATGGTGTATGAAACACAGATTGCTCGCGCTCTAGGAATGGTCGAAGAAGAATTGGCAGATCGGTTACTTATACTTCTTGAAAAAGCCCAACTTCCTACAAAATTACCTGCTGTTCAACGGACAGAGGAAGCGATCTCTACATTACTAGAGCATATGCGTCGCGATAAAAAAGCACGTTCGCGCAGTCTTTCGTTCATTTTACCGCAGCATTTAGGCTCTGTCATATTGAATGAGTCAGTAGATGAAGATCTTGTCAAAAGGGTATTAGCGGATTGACCAGTCATACATTTCGTAGTACGATGAAATCTGTTACTAGATGTACTACGCACAACCGTATGAGGCGGTAGTGGTAGTGATAGAAGAGTAGATAGACGAGATGATCGTCTTAGTCCGTGAGCGGAGTAGAGCTGAGCAAAGGTATGAGTTCGTATAAGAGATATTGGAGACGATCTCTTTGCGTATGAGCAGCGACGTTCACGAGAACTAAGGGATATCCTTGGTTCTTATTTATATTGTCACGGCTTTTACAAGGGGAGATTAACATGAAGGAAATTCTACTAAAATTGGCAAACGGAAATCATTTAACTGAATATGAAGCAGAGCAAACGATGAATACGATCATGGCTGGGTCTGCATCACCTGCACAAATTGCAGCATATCTTACGCTTTTACAAGCGCGTGGTGAGACCATAGCAGAACTATTAGGCAGTGCCCGAGCGATGCGCGATCATGCACTGCCACTTACAGTTCAAGGTACGATTGTCGATACGTGTGGAACGGGTGGAGATGGTGCTGGGACGTTCAATATTTCAACGGCTGCTGCACTCGTCGCATCCGCAGGTGGTGTGTCGATTGTAAAACATGGCAATCGTGCGGCTTCAAGTTTGGCCGGAAGTGCGGATGTGCTAGCTGCTTTAGGCGTAACTATTGATATGAACCCACGAGCTGCTGAAAAATGTGTAGAAGAGATTGGTATTTGTTTTCTTTTTGCTCAAGCCTACCATCCTGCAATGAAACATGTGGCACCCATTAGAAAAGAACTCGGATACCGCACCATGTTTAATATTTTAGGCCCATTGACTAATCCAGCTCGTCCTAAACGACAGGTATTAGGCACACCAAATACAGAAATCGCTAGAAAGATGGCTCATGTACTTGCTTTACTTGGTTCCGAGCACGCGCTTGTGGTGACATCTGAGGAAGGATTAGACGAGATCTCTATATCTGGCATGACCTATCTTTTTGAAGTCAAAGATCATAGTGTACGAGAATCTACACTTCGCCCTTCTGACGTACATTTATCTGAATATCCTCTTGAAGGGATTCGCGGAGGAACGCCCGACCATAATGCGCAGATCATTGAAGCCATTTTTGCAGGTGAACGTGGTCCTACACGCGATGTGGTTGTTATCAATGCAGCTGCAGCATTTTATGTAGCTGGAAAGGTCACTACATTAGATGATGGAGCAAGACTCGCAGAGAAAATGATTGATTCTGGTGCAGCATCCCGTAAACTTCGGGAACTCATTGAATGTAGTTTGAGGTTAGAAAGTGACGTGAGCGCATGACTTTTTTAGATCGTATATTAGAGACCAAGAAACAGGAAGTTAAGAAATTACGCTCTATGATCCCATACTCCGTGTGGGAGGAAAAAATGGCTCTTATGCCACAGCCTAACTCTTTTGTTCAAGCTCTATCTAATCAATCGCCATTGGCACTCATTGCGGAAATAAAAAAAGCATCGCCTTCTAAAGGCGTCATAGCGTCGGATTTTGACCCGATCGCTATGGCTAAAAGTTACGAGGCAGGCGGTGCCCATGCTTTATCCGTGCTGACAGATGAGCAGTATTTTCAGGGCTCTACCGCGATTTTACAAAGTGTTCGCGCAGTTACGGATTTACCAATTTTACGAAAAGACTTTATCATAGATGAATGGCAGATATACGAGGCAAGAGCTATCGGAGCAGATGCGGTATTGCTCATTGTCGCAGCACTTACGGATGATCAATTAGTATCCTTATATAGGACTGTACAAAGTATAGGTCTAGAGGCATTGATTGAAGTTCATTCACTAGAAGAATGGGAACGCATTCGCCCGCTTCATCCCCGTATTGTTGGAGTAAACCATCGCAATTTGCATACTTTTGAAGTTGATCTAAGTATGACAGAGCGGCTTAGTCAGGTAATTGATGAGGATATCCTACTCATTAGCGAAAGTGGTATAAGAGATCATAGTGACGTTATGCGAGTAAAAGATTTTGGAGCAAAAGGCATATTGGTTGGCGAAACGCTCATGCGTTATGGATCTGAGCACGTTAAACAAGGTATTGCTCATTTGTTATTTGGTGCAAATTACAAATGACTAAAATAAAACTTTGTGGACTACGTTCGATAGAAGATGTGATGGTTGCAACAGATGCGCGGGCAGATTATATAGGATTTGTTCTTGCAAAAAGTAAGCGTCAAGTAACATTACAACAAGTGCAATACATGCTTTCGTTACTACGCGATCAATACGTTGTCGTTCCTGAACCGGTTCTTGTTTTAGTTGATCAAAGTGAAGAAGAAATTGCTACAATTTGTGCAACACTTGGTGTAAGTCATGTACAGTTATGCGGTGCAGAGACTCCTGAGATGTGTTCGCGTTTACGCACACAACATGGCCTTACTGTATGGAAAGCATGGGGTGTGCGCGGTACAAATGAAGATCATGAACTAGCACGATATGTAGGAAATGTAGATGCAATTCTCCTTGATACTTATAAAACAGGAACACATGGTGGAACAGGTCATCCTTTTCAGTGGACAGCGATCGATGATGTGCGATACGTAGTCGACAATACTCCATTGATTATTGCAGGTGGATTACAAGTTGGAACAGTGACTTCGCTTATATCTCAGTATCATCCTTTTGCCGTAGATGTCTCTTCAGGGATAGAAACGGAAATGACAGGGGAAAAAGACCCCATAAAAATGCATGCGTTTGTAAAAGCCGCGAGGAGTGAATCTCATGTATCCTGATGCACAAGGACGTTTTGGCGATTTTGGTGGTAAATACGTCCCAGAAACACTCATGTCAGCACTCACCACATTAGAGGCAGATTACTATCGTTTGGTCAAGGACCCGGAGTTTCAAAAACAACTACAGCATTATCTGACTGATTATTCTGGTCGACCTACTCCGCTTTATTTTGCGCGTCATCTTACAGAATATTGCGGTGGTGCAAAGATTTATTTGAAGCGAGAAGATCTAAATCACACAGGTGCACACAAAATTAACAACACACTCGGACAAGGACTTCTTGCAAAAATGACAGGCAAAAAACGCATTATTGCAGAAACAGGAGCAGGGCAACATGGTGTCGCCTCAGCTACTGTTGCCGCTTTGCTCGGCCTTGAGTGTACAGTATTTATGGGTGAAGAAGATATGGAGCGACAAGCATTAAATGTATTTCGCATGCGACTCCTAGGTACTGAAGTAGTTCCCGCTACATCAGGAACTAAAACGCTAAAAGATGCAACAAATGAAGCGATTCGACATTGGGTTGAGCATGTGACAGACACCTATTACATTATCGGATCGGTGGTTGGGCCGCATCCTTATCCTATGATTGTGCGTGACTTTCAAAGAGTCATTGGCGATGAAACAAAATTACAGATCATAGAACAAGAAGGTCGTTTACCAGATACAATTATTGCATGTGTCGGAGGCGGAAGTAACGCCATGGGGATATTTTATCCTTTTGTTGAAGATGAGCAAGTTACATTGATCGGTATAGAGGCAGCTGGTGAAGGGATGGACACTGAACGTCATGCAGCATCCATTGCTAAAGGAACGAGGGGCGTTTTACACGGTTCAATGACTTTACTTTTGCAAGATGAATACGGGCAAGTACAACCTGCCCACTCGATCTCAGCTGGATTAGACTATCCTGGAATTGGACCGGAGCATGCCCATCTTTTTGAGAGTAAACGTGCAACGTATGAACCAATCACCGATCAAGAAGCACTAGATGCATTCGTTACTTTATCGCGAGTGGAAGGTATTATTCCAGCACTAGAATCAGCACACGCAGTGGCCTATGCTATCAATTACGCCAAAACGCTTCCTAAAGACGCCGTGATCGTCATCAACCTCTCTGGACGCGGCGATAAAGATGTGCACACTGTGGAGCATGTATTAGGGGGGAATCTATCTTGACTACAAGAGGAAAAGTAGCCATTTTGCGCAGTTTGCAAAACAGGGGAGACCGTGTTGCATTTATTCCATTTGTTTCTGCAGGCGATCCAAATGAGGAGTATAGCTATCAGCTGATTGTTGAACTCGCTCAGTTTTCTGATGTCATTGAGATTGGCATACCATACTCTGACCCTCTTGCAGACGGACCGGTCATTCAAGCAGGTTCACTACGAGCACTAAAAGGTGGTATGAGCTTTCCAAAAGCGCTAGCTCTCATTGCGCGAGTCCGAGCTGTGACAGATGTTCCAATCATAGTTTTTACTTATGTCAATCCTGTTCTTCAGTTTGGAATTGAAGAACTTATGAAAGCATGCAATGAAGTAGGTGCAGATGGTCTCATCATACCCGATCTTCCTTATGAGGAAAGTGCGGAAGTAAGAGGCATAGCAGATCAATACGGGCTTGCATTTATCCCACTACTTGCTTTAACAAGTCACGATCGCATAAAAAAAATCGCATCAAGTGCTACAGGTTTTGCTTATTGTGTTTCTTCCCTTGGCGTTACAGGGGAGCGTAGTGCATTTTCTGATGAACTTGAGCAGTTTGTACTTGCAGTAAAAGAAGAGAGTCCTGTTCCTGTGGCTGTTGGTTTTGGTGTGAGTCGACCCGAACACATACGAACACTATCAGCATACGCTGATGCTGTCATTGTTGGTAGTGCACTTGTCAGACGGTGTGCAGATATTGATCAGGCACTTTTACAACACGATAGTGAATTAGCAAAACAGATATTTAATGATCTCATAGCATTTGCTCGCACGCTATCCCTTGCGGGAACACACGCAGTATGATGCGAGTATATGCATGCAGTGTAAAAAGGAGCAGTCATACTTGCTAGAATCAACACGACCATTTAAACGACTATGTCTGATTGGGTGCGGATTGATTGGGGGATCCGTAGCCCTAGCGTTAAAAGCCACTGGACAGATTGAACATAGTATAGGTGTGGATATTGATGATACCATTCTCGATATGGCTGTACAGCTTGGCGTTGTGGATGAAGCAACAACAGATGTACAACTTGGTGTATCTCAAGCAGATCTCATCGTAATAGCTACCCCCATATCAGTCACTCAGGCCATGATCGAGAAGATTGCTACATTAGAAGATACATTAGGTGATCGGGCGATCATCACCGACGTCGCAGGAATTAAATCAACGATGGTTGACATTGCTGATCACAAATTTACAAGAGCAGCTTTCATTGGAGGCCATCCGATGGCAGGTTCCGAAAAGTCAGGCATTACTGCCGCAAATGCGTTGTTGCTGGAAAATGCAGTCTACGTGCTCACGCCGTCATCAGCGACTTCTACTGAACGCCTACATGAGTTAATGGCTCTTTTACAAGCTACAGGTGCACGAATAAAAATATTAACACCAGAAACACATGATCGCGTTGTTGCGGCTATTAGTCACGTTCCACATATCATTGCTTCCTTACTAGTCAATCAAGTAGAAAAGCGAGCGGTCAGTGAGCCGCTTTACATCGAATTAGCAGCTGGGGGATTTCGTGACATTACGCGCATTGCATCAAGTGATCCGAAATTGTGGAGAGATACATGTCTAGAGAATCACAAAGAGATTGTACCTTTATTAGAAGAGTGGATTGAAAATATACAATCTTTAACTGACATGATTAAAAAGCGTGAACCTGTAAGTATTGAATCCTTGTTTGCAAAATCACGCGACTTTCGCGATGCATTGCCTGTAAAATCAACAGGCGCAATACGCGCGGTATACTCAGTCATGGTCGTTGTAAAGGATGTTCCTGGTCTCATCGGCCAAATCACTACATTATTAGGAGAATCCTCTATTAGCATTCGCAATATTGGTATTTTAGAAAGTCGTGAAGGTGACGATGGACAGTTGTTGCTTCAATTTGATACATCTGACTTTGCTGATAGAGCTTTTCTTATGCTGCAACAAAATAATTATCATGTGATTGCACAACAATGAAAACGTATTCTTTGTCCTGTTGACTTCTTGTAAATCTGTCGAGTATGATAAATAAGGATGTGTAATGTAGTTTCTCTCCACTCCTATCATCTCTCTTTTGGCTCGCGTGAACGATTATGCGAGTCCTTTTTATGAATAAAATGTATATTATATAAAAATATACACATAATACAATTCGTCAGGAGCAAAACCTATTGAGGTGATCCTATGCGACTTGTAGAATGTCTTAATCAAAGTGACATCGGGAATCTGCGTAAAATTGCTATTCGTCACACGATAGCATGTCCTCTATATTCTAAAAACACGTTACTTCAAGAAATATTAAACCGATTTAGTGATCCACAGTATGTAATTGAAAGAATGGCTACTTTATCTCCCATTCTTCGCCAAGCTCTCGAAGAGATTGCGTTAGAAGGGAGAAACCAATTTGCAAAATCCGAGCTACTCACGATATTGAGAAGACAACGGTCGGCAACTACAAAAAATGAACAAACTTCAGTATCTATGATTTTAAATGAGCTACTTGAAGAGGGCATTCTCTTTGAAACAGGAACTCCCTCACAGAGAACATATCGTTGTCCAACAGAGATATTAAAATATATTGTACATTATGAAACGCAGCAGTTGCGCCAATCTGTTCAGACGAGTATGTATGAACCTAAATGGATACGAACAGATCAAGGTACTCTTGCACGTGACGCTGTTACCTTTTTGCTGTTTCTAGCACGACACGAAGTAAAGCTGACTCAAGAAGGTGTCATTTTTAAACGCCAACAAATGCAAATTTTTCAGTTATTTGAAGTGCAAGAAGAACCACTCTCTGTGCATGTTGGATTTCGCTTTGGATATGGGCGTAGATTTCATGATTATCCAGATCGTTTTGCTATGATTTATGATCACCTATATGAAGAAGGATGCATTATTGAAGACGACTCAGGTTCTCTTATCATAGATGAAGTTAAAAGTGGTATTTATATGACGGAATCAGAAGAAAGCCGTGCAAAGAAGTTATTTCAGTTTTATATGCGGACATACCGCATATCAATACCAACGCTTGGACGGATTGTATCGAGAATTGCTAAATTTTCATCCAAAGCATGGGTATTTAAACAATCACTTGAGGATGAACTTTTGCATTTTATTGATAACTTTTATTATGAGTCAAAAGAGATTGTTTATCGACAACGCATCTTACAAATGCTTGTATATCTTGGATTTCTTGCAGAGGGTCGTGATCTTTCTCAAGATCTTTTATACCAATTAACGCCTCTAGGCGAACGCTTTGTGCATTCTTCCGACATACTAGATGATGGACTCTCAGGTGAAGAATCTTTTATTCTCAAAAAAGCAGTTATTGAACCTACTTTTGATATTTTAGTACCCAAAGAGGCTGATAGCACATACGCTTTTGAACTGCAGAAAATTGCGGAACCAATTAGTCGAGATCGTATGAACGTATATCGACTTACGCGAGAGAGTATTTATCACGCCCTGCTAAGTGGTTGGGATATGGAGAAAATGTATGAATTTCTTCGCACAATTAGCGGTGCTGAGATCCCTGCAAATGTGCAGCGCTCCATACGTGATTGGTGTCAGGAGTATGGAAAGGTTAAGCTTCACATATCGTGCGTAATCTCATGTCATGATCCATTGGTGTCAAACACCATTGAGCAACTTCAACCTATTGCAAAGAGGATGCCACAGCGGTTAAGTGAGCATCATTTAGCTTTTTTACCAGACGATGCTCCTGACTTACTTGCCTTACTATTGAAACTTGGATATCTGGTGTCTTATCCTCCGGAAATGGAGCAAATAGTAAAAAAAAGAAGTCGTTAGCTATTAATAGTGTATTTTAACTTTTATATTCTAAAAAATGCCATACCATCGGCATTTTTTTTCGTTTATAAGCACATTGCAGGAAAGCGACAAGGCATTGGCGAATACAACAATATAAAGAAGTAAACATTCAAACTCTTATGCTTATTGTGGGAAGGTCAACGGGAGGCGAACCATCATGAAAAGTGTGATAACGGTCGCAGATAAAAAGCAATTCATCAAATGGTTTTTAGAACGATATGAATTGCGTAACCCTGAAGCAGAATGGCTACTTCAATATTTGGCATCTAATGATCAGCTACTTGCCAAAGTTCATTTTACTGAACAATTTAAAAATGTTCACAAATCATTGTTGATGTCGACAACTTGCGTACAAATGACAGGATTTAAATTTTATAAAAATAAACGTGTGACATCTGACGTAGAAAAGGCTTTTCTTGATGTTCATAGTCATCCAGAAGAAGATGTGTATATCACACTCTATTATCGTCAACGGAGTGATTGTGTACACTATCTACAAGTAATAGAATCTGTTCAGGAGCCAGTTCGAAAAACAACACCCACAGATATTCTAATGGAATTGCAAGTAGACTTATTGCTAGATCACATTGAAAACATCCATTATACGAAACAATTGAAGATTGCGATTGATCAGGCTTTGGATGAAGGTGATCGTGAAACATTTATGAAACTAAGTGCAAACTATCAAGCGATTGTCTGCAATGTTCATTAACGAGACTCAATTACCCATTGTCGTTTAACTAAAAGAGATGTATGATATGAAATGTAGTATTCTTTTTCAGTTTCATATTGTAGCGCTCAATTCCGAACTTCGGAAGCGGGGGAACCAGTTTCTTGGGGTGAATCGAATCTTTTGATTCGTAGGGCGGCTCTCAGCCCGAATCCGACAGCTAACCTCGTAAGCGGAAAGAGAGGTGGATGGTTATGCCGATAACCACTTCCTTTTTACTCGCGCTTCCGTGACCGATTGATCGTCACGGTTTTTGTTTTGTTTATGCGTGTAAATACGAAAAGGGGAGATTGACATGACTTTATTACATGACATTCAAGAAGGTGTAAGGCACGGCATTGAACTAGAAGGAACATCTTCAGAAACTTGTATTTGCTCTGTTGTTACTCACGAAGTGACTATGTATTGCAATACAATGTCAAGGGCAGAAGATGTAGTACGAGAGATTTCCTCTATCGCGCAACACGCTATTATGGGCGTTCTTTCTAGCTTAGTTCCTTTGCACAGTTTTGCCGTATCTGAAACCACACGCGGTGTACTGCATGGTCTGGTCTGTGCAGGACTTGATGTCTCGTATGTGACACGTTCAGTTAGCCAAGGTATTCGAGAGGCTCTTTCTATGAACGATCGCTATTCACCTGAGATGGAGCAAGCTATACACCAAGGGATTCGTCAAACTCTACATGATCTTGGCATGAAACGCTTAGAGGATGATCGGGCTCTTGATTTACCAGGTTATTTTGTTAACCAATCGGCAACTTTCGGTGAGGCTAGATTTTAACTGCACTTTAGTCAGAAGTTAATAGATGAATAAGGGTAGGAGCGCAATATTAAGGCTCCTATTTTTTATGAGATGATGAATGAAGGAGAAAGCGATATGCGTTTTGAAGAATTTTCACTAAGCCAGATCGAAGAAAATTACCGGCATCTTGACACTGTGCTATTGACAGTAGGTGGCTTGACATGGCGCCCATCTCATCTACCTGTAGGCACTACATGGTATATATTAAGGAAGCTACGCGACGAGGTAGAGATGGCAAAAGGAGATCGAATTCTTACTCTTCCTTTGCAATCCATTGATACCACATTTGATGATACTGCGGTTGTTCAGTTGCAAAAAGAAGCTTTTAGTCAAATCATCCATCGTTATATCCATGAATTAACACGTCATTTTCAATTTCGTCGATTGATCCTATTGACAGATAGTCTTTATAAAGAACAACTAGTGATGCAAACCCTTCTTACAGCAGATAGTCAATTAGACATGATGTCCTTTATATGGTGGCGTGACGGACAATTACAAGAGGCATTGTCATCTACTTCATATAAAAATGTTTCTAAAGAATTTTATCCTTCTGGTGAATGGGAAACATCGCTCATGATGGCGCTCGCTGACCATCTGGTTGTTCGCGATCCAGCTAGCCTCACGCGCTATCTGGCACAGGGTTCAAATGCTAAGCTAGGATCCATGATGTGGGGTCACTTATCGCAGCAACTAAGTGAAAAGGTTGGTCAATTTATCGCTCTTGCATGATGCACGTCTGCATGACACCCTACCCTCTTTGGAACACTAGAGGGCAGGGGTGACTATAGTGCAAATGATAGTAGATTCGATTCTAAGGATTCTTCATAAGCGCTCTGTATGGAAAGGTATTGGTGCACTTAATGCTATTGGTACTGTGTTTGGTTTCATGTGGTACCGTGGACAGGTAGACCACACCTTATTTTATTTGCGAATCTTCGTTCCAGATAGTCCTGTCGCTGCGTTGTTCTTTACTTTAGCCATATGTGGCATCCTTTGGCCACCGGCTTCCCATCTATTGAGAGAGGCGATTACATTTCTATTTGCGTTAGGAGTTACTTCACTCTTTCAATATGGTCTATGGGCTGTTATTGTGTTAACCGATGGTTTTTTTTATTTGCATAGTTTACCACTTGAGGGTGTAGGTTTATGGTTTGCACATGCAGGGATGTTAATTGAAGCGCTCGTATTTACGAAGCTTGTACCGCTTTGCACATATAAACCACGACATATCGCCACTGCTTTTGTATGGTTGTTTTTCAACGACTATGCGGATTACGTGTATGGAGTATTTCCATATTTACCGCGATTTTCATTACTCTCAGTGATCACTGTAGTCACGCCGCTACTATCAGTGGTTACTTTGTTTGTTTTTTGGCCATCCACAATGTCCAAATTATCGCGTAAAACCTTCTCCTAAAACATCATTTACATCATTTAAAACCACAAATGCTCGATCGTCCACATCGTGAACAAGTTGCTGTAAACGCACCACTTCATCGCGGCTGACAACACAATAAACGACTAATTTTTGATCCCTGGTATAACCGCCTTGACCATGTAGAAGAGTTGTACCTCGTCCCATGTCATTATGAATGCGATCTGCGATCTGTTCCGGTTGATCACTAATAATCATAGCTGCTCGCGATGCAGAGAATCCTTCAATCACTGAATCGATCATGCGGCTAGCTACATAGAGTGCTACAAGGGAATACATAGCTGTCTCCATATTGATAACGATGGCAACAAGTGCAATGACGACAACATCAGAAGCAAACATGAGGCGGCCCATCGAGTGGTTAAAGTAATGCCGCGCAATTCGCGCTAAAATATCAACGCCACCCGTTGTTCCACCACTTCGAAAAATAATACCAAGACCAGCACCGCAAATAACACCGCCATAGAGTGCGGCGAGCAGGCGATCGTTCACATGTACTGCAAAATGTTGCGTTATGACGGTGAATAGCGATACGGCTAAAACACCTAAGATGGTTTTTATACTGAATTCACGTCCAAAAAAGCGCCATCCCAGGATTAAAACAGGTATGTTTAAAACGAGAAAAGATGCTCCAATGGGTATAGACAACTTATACAATAGGACGATGGAAATCCCGACAAACCCACCTTCTGCCAGCTGATTTCCCACAATAAATGCATTTAATCCTACCGAATAAATGAGGCTTCCCACAATAATGAGCAAATAGGGTAAACTGCGTTTCACAAATCACACTCCTCACATATAAAACACCACTTGGCTATCATTATAACCTGATTATGCGGCGTTCACTAAGGAGAATGACAAAGAGAATAAAAAGACCTAGATATCCGAAAATAGGATACGTTACACTCACGATTCGCGCAAATCCCACTTGGCAGACCATCATCGCCGCAAAAAGGATAACGATGACCCAACGAAAATACGAGTGTTTTGCATGTCGCGATAATTCGCTAGCAATACCATATACATTTCCAAGTAGTGTAGAAAATATTTCTGCCCATAAAATAAAGACAAAACCATAGCGCATCATAGGCGGTAAGCTTTTAGCTAAATAACCCATGGGTACTTCATAATGAATCCCTGCTGGATATATGCTGACTAATAACAGATGCAAAAGTAATAATAAAAGACCAAGCCCACATGCACCAAGTAATGCTCCTATGACTAATATTTTTTTGCGATCAGCCACTTGTCCTAGCGGAACGAGCACTGTTAGCGAGAGTCCGACATTAAATCCGGCATAAGTAAATGCAGACAGCAATAAAGCCCATATGGTATTAGGAGTTTGTACAAGTGGAATAGCACTGTGAATGACTGTTCCTTGAGTTGTTGACCACACATATGCAAATAACGAGATGACAAATGTAATTAAGATTGGAACAATAATGGAGTTTACTGACATCATACCACGAATGCCAAGTAATAGTGTAAGAGCTGTAATTACTCCCGTTAGTAATGCACTTATCCCAAATGACCAGTGAAATTGTTCAGATAATAAAGCACCACTTCCAGCCATCATCGCTATAGTGACACCAAATAAGAGCAAAAGTAACAAAAAACTTATCACACGGCTGCTTGTCTTAGTCATAACGAGATCTGAAACTTCAGAAAAAGTATGTACGCCATGTAAGCGCCCGAGTGACATTGCATACAATCCTAAAATAAAAAATAAAAGTGTAGTGGACAAGATGCCTATGATAGCAAAGGTACCATAGCGCGTAAAGAATTGGAGTACTTCTTGACCAGAAGCAAAACCTGCTCCTACGACAGTGCCGATATAGGTTGCAGCAATTTGTAAGGCAGTTAAGAAATCTTTACGACGCACAGCATCCACCCCCATACAGGTGTATTCAATAAATGATAAAAACATGCTAGCTTGTACTTCAAACAGCACGTCCACCATACAATGAGGCAGGGGGGTGCTGCCTATGAGTTTATTTCACGCATTATTGCTTGGTGCTGTCCAGGGATTAACTGAATTTTTACCGATCAGTAGCTCTGGCCATTTAGTATTGGTACAACATTTACTTCATCTTCAAGGAGACTCGCTTTCATTTGATGTTTTATTGCATTTTGGAACATTACTCGCGGTCGTTGTCGCGTTGCGACGTGATCTTATACACTTACTGACAAGACCGTTTGATCGACTCGTGGGGTTGCTCATCATATCAACCATCCCTACTGTAGCGATTGGGTTAATTTTTGAAAAAACCTTTGAGTCTATTTTTCATTCGGGAGCAACGCTTGGCATTGAATTCATCATCACAGGTACCATGCTTCTTTATGTGGAATCACTTGCACATCATGAACGTCCAGTACTTGCACGCGAGATGAAATATCACAGTGCGTTTTGGATTGGCATGGCACAAGGTGCAGCTATTTTACCTGCTTTATCTCGCTCCGGTCTCACGCTTTGTACTGCACTAGGAGCTGGAATCGAACGTAAAGATGCTGTAAGGTATTCTTTTTTGCTCTCTGTGCCAATCATTCTTGGTGCAACTGTATTTGAATTAAAAGATATCCCACAATCGCAATTTGTTTTAAACCCTATTTTGTTAGCCGGAATGGCGGTAAGTGGCATTACCGGATACATAGCTATCCGCTTCCTGTTACGAATGATCGAACGAGCTAGTTTGCGGCCATTTGGTTACTATACTTTAGTACTTGGGGCTCTCATCTTAGGTGATCAACTTGTTTTTCACGCTTTCTTTTAATGATGATTGCGTACCATAAGAAATGTTGTAGCACCAAAAAGCGACGGGTGGATTGGCTCCCGTCGCTTTTTGGTTTGTACACATGTACTGATCGTGCAATGTCTTAGTGGATGGAGTATTGATTTACATCACAAACCTTTTGAATAAAAGAAAGCCAATTTAAACTTTCTAACAAAATAAATGAGAAGTGAAATGGCAATAGCAATGGCTAACAATGCAGCCCAAGCAGTAATTTCAGAAAGAGAGTCTGAAAATGAGGATAACCCTCCTGTGAGTGGTGCCATAGCTGAAATGGCATGTGGAATCATAGCAAAACGAGTGCCAACACCCATCTTAAAGAAAACAAAGGTAAGAATAGCTGCAACAACTGCTTGATAAATCCGCGCAACAAGATAGGGACGAAAGCGGATATCCGTATCAGTCAGTACACTAGCAACCTGTGCGTGAACTGCTAAACCACTCCACGCAATAATTGCGCTAGCGATGCTCAATTTTTCAATGAGTGGGGCAGATGCTGTAGCCGTGGCTGCAGTGCCGATGTCAATTTCAAACATTCCTTTAATGAGTGGTGAAATTAATGTAGGATTGAGATGAATCATTTGAAACACTGCAGCAACTGGCAATGCAAAAAATCCAACAATACCCACCTGTGTCATCACACGCAGAAGTACGGCAAAGAAAATAATAAAACCGCCTATCATCAACAAAGTTTTAACTGAGTCTGTGACAGCGTCACCAAGCAATTTACCAAATGGGCGGTTGTCTTCGTCACGTGCGATCATCATTTCACGATAAGCGCGTTTCCACATAGGTGCACCTTCATGTTGTGTGAGGCGTTGTGGCCTTTCATACTGTTCTTCTTTGCGTCCATAGAATCTGAAGGTAATGCCTACTATGAACGCTGACAAATAATGCGCAAGCGCAAGTAATACTCCTAATGCAGGTGATTTAAACATACCCACAGCTACCGCACCAAACATGAATAGGGGGTCGGCAGTGTTAGTAAAGGCGAGCAATCTTTCACCTTCTACGCGGGTACATGCACCCGTGCGTCTAAACTTCGCTGCAATAACCGCATCCATTGGATATCCTGCGGCAAGACCCATGGATAGTGCAAACGCACCTACACCTGGAACATTAAATACAGGGCGCATCAGTGGTTCAAGAAAGACGCCAAGCGCATTCACTACACCCAATCCGAGTAAAAGTTCGGATAAAATAAAAAATGGGAGTAGAGAAGGGAAGACTACGTCCCAAAATACTTTGAGCCCTTCAATACCTGTTTCAAAACCTTGCTCGGGATATACGACTAGGGACGCTGTAAATAAAATAGCGACAGTCGCCAGCAAAATCGTCCCGATCTGTTTGCGACGCCTTTGCAAGCAGATCCCCCTCCGTTTTTGGTACATGCTATCACTGTTAAAACTATGATGGCTGTCCACTGGTTATGAGGATATAATACGAAATGAGCCTAATTGATGGATGAAATGAGGTCGAAGAGTGGATAAAACGTTAGCAAACCTGCAAAATGATGTAGATGAATACATATCACAATTTGAAATTGGATATTTTCAACCGATGACCTTGATTGTTCGACTTACAGAAGAATTGGGCGAATTAGCTCGTGAAGTCAATCACACATATGGAGAAAAACCTAAAAAATCTTCTGAACCTAATGGAGATCTTGCACTTGAACTAGGGGATTTACTCTTTGTGATTATTTGTCTCGCTAATTCTTTAGGAATTGATCTCACCAAAGCGCATCAAGATGTACTAGAAAAATTTCAAACACGGGATCGCGATCGATTTGCACGCAAATCGCAAAATCCATCAAGTTGATGTTGAACGTATAAAAGGAGTAGAGCATATGGAACCTATTCGCGTTGTGATTGCAGGAATTCAGGGGAAAATGGGGAGAGAAACGGTACGTGCAACAATGAGTGCCCCAGATATCATAGTGGTTGGGGGGATTGATCGAAAACGTAAAGATACCGCTATACAAGATACGGAGTTTCCTTTTCCAATTTACACCGAACCGAATCTATGTTTTTTAGAGACAAGGCCTGATGTATACGTTGATTTCACTGATGCATTGGGTGCACAGATAAACGCATCTGCAGCTATAGAGACAGGTGTTAGACCGATCATCGGATCAACTGGTCTTTCTAGTGATTTTTTGAAGAGTCTTGATCAAGAATTACGCTCTGCACAAAGTGGTGGGTTGTTTGCACCTAATTTTGCAATTGGAGCATTGTTGATGATGAAGATGGCTAATCTTATCGCGCCTTACCTTCCGGATATTGAGATTATAGAGTATCATCATGCAGAAAAGAAAGATGCTCCTTCCGGAACAGCTAAAAAAACGGCTGAAGGCATTCGTAAGTCCTTGTTGGAGAAATCAAATGTAGTTAAGGAGATCCCTATTCATAGTGTACGGTTGCCAGGGTATGTAGCACACCAAGAAATTCTTTTTGGTGGGGATGGAGAACATGTAACGATCCGTCATGATTCAATGTCTCGCACCAGTTTTATGCCAGGTGTTTTACTGGGCATTCGAAAGGTTATTCATGTTGTTGGACTGACAGAAGGACTAGAGCATTATCTATTTTAAACGAGGTGTATACTAAAGAATGTGAGAGAAAAAATTGCTGTGCAGTATATGTAGAACAACGGAGAGGGGATTCCTATGCAAATTGCACTTGTAGCCCATGATGCAAAGAAAGAAGATCTGGTTAACTTTTCAATTGCCTATCAAGCTTTATTTGCAAGTCATGATCTCTATGCGACAGGGACGACTGGACTACGAATCATGGAAGCAACAAAACTTAAGATTCACCGCTATCAAAGTGGACCGCTTGGTGGCGATCAACAAATTGGTGCATTGATTGCTGAAAATCGCCTAGATTTGCTCATTTTTTTGCGTGATCCACTTATGGCTCAGCCTCATGAACCAGATATAACTGCACTATTGCGATTATGTGATGTACATAATGTACCTGTTGCCACGAACATGGCATCTGCAGAATTATTGCTAAGGGGGATATGGCGAGGAGATCTCGACTGGCGTCACAGCGAATCATCTGATGAATAATCACAAGAGGAACCAAGTGTTGTCGGGAGGTAAACAGCATGGCGGAAACTTTTATTCTTGCGTTTGGCGCTCATCCTGATGATGTGGAGTTAGGAGCAGGTGCAACTTGTGCTTTACATGCTAAGGATGGCGTGGTCATCTGTGATTTAACAGCTGCCGAAATGTCGTCAAATGGGAACCCGGAATTGCGCTGGAAAGAGGCGACCATAGCTTCAGAAGAACTCGGGGTAGGGGCGCGCATTTGTCTTGGGTTACAGGATCGTGGATTATTTGTAACAGCTGATACTATTTCTGCGCTAGTTAAGGTGATACGTACATTTCAACCTCACATTATTTTAGCACCACACGCTTCTGATCGGCATCCTGATCATGGGCAATGTGCCAATTTGGTTCGGGAAGCTCTCTTTTCGTCTGGACTTAGGAAACACGAAGATGGATTAACTCCATATCGGCCCAGTGCTTTTTATCATTATTTTATTAACGGTATGGAAAAAGCTACTTTTGCAGTTGATGTATCATCAGTATATGAGAAGAAACGAGCAGCATTGGCAGCCTATTCATCACAGTTTTATCCAAGCAGTGGTGTGCATACCGCCCTCACTCGAAGTTCATTTTTACCCATGATTGAAGGGCGCGATCGAATATTTGGACAGGCCATTGGGAGTGATTTTGGGGAAGGATTCTGGCAAGCAGATCCTCTTTATGCTTCATCACTTAAGGCGAATATACGTTCTTTTTAATGAGGAGAAGGTGACAGTCTGTGAAAATTGGAATTAGTTGTTATGCCACACTAGGTGGATCAGGTGCTGTTGCCACTGAACTTGGTAAAGCACTTGCAGCGCGCGGTCATGAAGTTCATTTTATTGTGTCAGGAACACCCTTTCGTTTAGGCTATCTCGGTTATTTTATGGACAATATCTATATTCATGAAGTGGAGACGACTTCTTATCCAGTTTTGCAATCGTCTCCTTATGACTTAGCACTATCTGCAAAAATGGCGGATGTGATTAGCCACTACGATTTGGATATTATCCACGCGCATTACGCTATTCCTTATGCGGTCTGTGCATTTTTAGCTCGCGAAATGCTCGGAACACATAAGGTGCGCATCGTAACTACACTACATGGCACGGATATTACTGTGCTTGCACAAGATCCGCTTTTGAGGGATGTTATACGGCTTGGCATCGAAAAAAGTCATGCTGTCACGGCAGTCTCTCAAAGTCTTATTGATCAAACCAACGAATTATTTGAGCCTGCATGTCCCATTATGAAGATACATAATTTTGTCGATGTGAAACAATACCGTCGTTTAGAAAGTCCAACATTAAAGCTTCGCATTGCACCAAACAATGAAAAAGTCATTTTGCATATGTCAAATTTTAGAGCGGTTAAACGTATACCAGATGTCATTGAGACATTTAGACTTATCCATCAAGCTATGCCTGCAAAATTACTAATGGTTGGAGAAGGACCAGAACTTGATGCTGCACGTAAATTAACATGCAAAATGGGTATTGAAGATGACGTATTATTTCTTGGGCAACAAGATGAAGTGGCACAGTTGCTTTCTTTAGCAGATTTATTACTTTTGCCATCGCAAAAAGAAAGTTTTGGTCTTGTTGCATTAGAGGCCATGGCCTGCGGTGTACCAGTCGTAGGTTCGAATGCAGGAGGAATACCGGAAGTAGTCGAACATGGAAAATCAGGTTATCTTGCGCCAGTCGGTGATACCGAATCCATGGGCGCCTATGCAGTGTCTATTCTTAGCAATATTGAAAAGTGGCATGCTTTTTCAGAAGCTGCTATGCAACGCGCAAAACTTTTTACTATGGAGGAAAAGGTTTCTCAGTATGAAGAATTGTACAAGCGTCTCATTCACTACCCATTAGAGTGTCAGTCGTGACTACTTACTACACTATTCCTGACACTAACCTTTTTCAGCATGCAAAAGAACTTATGTACTTTTTACATGAAAATGGGTGCGAAGCGTATATTGTTGGAGGTGCAGTTCGGGATCTTTTGCTAAATAGAGCCATTCACGATGTGGATATCGCAACAAATGCGACTCCTACTAAACTGTTGGAAATTTTCCCGGATGCAAAGAAAACAGGCATCGCACATGGTACTATTGCTGTTTTGTCGGGAAGTTATACGTTTGAGGTCACTACATTTCGTTCGGAAGGGCCTTATGGAGATTTGCGTCATCCAGACTTCGTAAACTTTGAGACAACACTTGATAAAGATCTTAGTCGTCGTGATTTTACGATTAATGCGATGGCACTAGATGTACATGGAGTGCTATATGATCCATATGATGGCTTAGGTGATCTAACGCAGCGACTCATTCGAGCTGTAGGGACTCCCTCTTTACGCTTTATGGAAGATGGTTTACGTGTAGCAAGAGCCTATCGAATTGCGTCTGTTCTGCACTTCTCACTAGAACAAGACACGGCTAATGCACTTGTGCAAAACTGTGAAATGCTTGGGAAAGTGTCGATTGAACGTCGTCGTGATGAATGGACAAAATGGTTAGATGCCGCGACAGAAACGACATGTAAAACATTACCTAAAGACATGATAACTCCATGGATTGGGCGAGCAGTCGATCATTTTTGTACTATCTGTCCTTTGTTTTCAATGGTTATTGGATATCTGGATCGACTAGCCTTGTTAGTGTGGTTATCTGGTTCTTCAGTTCCGTTTTCATCTACAGTGGAACCTTCGATGGATTTGTTATTTAATTTGCGGTACTCACGTAAAGAAATACAAGAGGTACGTGACCTGTTGGTCATTGCACGCACTTGTGTCATCGGTCTTCCTGATTATCTACCCTATGATTGGCTTGCTATTTACCAAAGAATTGGATATAACGGACTTGTGCGAGCTGTTGTACTGGCATATGCAGTGCAAGATACCACTGCTCGTGTCGATGTGATCAACATCAGTAAAAAAAAGGTGGATACTCTTCTAGAAAGTAGCTTGTTGCTTAAACTACAAGATCTAGCCATCTCAGGATATGAACTTGCTTTAGCTTGTGATTTGCAGCAACAAGAGATAGGACACGCTCTGCATCTCTTATACGATCTTGTTTCTACTCATATCATTGACAATCAACCTAGCGAGTTGGTGGCATATATAAGAACGTGGAAGAGTAAGGGGTGAAAAGTTTTGTGCGAAACGCATGAATTATCAAGTCTATCTATTGATTCATATCTCTTGGATCGCAGTGCACATGTACCGATCTATCTATTTGATCAAGTCGAATCCACCAATGATTTAGCGTACGGTTATTTATCAAATCCAGCTATAGATATGGTTGCAGTTCTTGCTGAAACGCAAACATCAGGGCGTGGGAGACGTGGCAGGGCGTGGACCTCTCCGAAGGGGGCGGGATTACTCATGTCTATTGGTCTTTCATATGAGTCCTCTCCTGCTCTCCATTATGAAGAATGGCCACTGCTAGCATCATGGGCTTTACATCGAGCACTAACGCGTGTAATTCATGAAAATGTGCATATCAAATGGCCCAACGATATTGTGCTTAATGAAAAAAAACTTGCAGGTATTTTAACAGAGCTTAGTTCTTCTGCAAAAAGGCGGAATTTGATTATTGGATTTGGCATTAATGTCAATTTACGTCTTGAAGATTTACCTGAAGAGTTGCGTAAAAAAGCGACTTCAATGTTTGTAGAAACAGGTCAAATGTATAATCGCAATAAGCTGGCTGCGCTTATTATTGATGAGGTTCAACAATTGCGCAAAGATGTTAGTCATGGCCTTAGATTCTCAGATATTCATGAAGAATGGGTTGCACATTGTCAAACGATCGGTCGACACGTACGCATTGTTCAAGGTAGAGATCTAATAGAAGGTGTTGCCAGTAGCATCGATCATTCAGGAATACTTACTGTAATTGATGACACAGGTACACATCATCGCATTGCGAGTGGTGAAATCATTGAAACTAGTCCATTGGGACAATTATCTGTATAAGGAATGATGATTAAGTGGACAAAGAAGCACGATTCAAGCAAACAACGCGCTCTGTACAAGTTATGAAAGAACGATCGGAGCCTATTGTCATGGTGACGGCATATGATTCAACTCAAGCTGCACACGCACAAGCGGCAGGTGTAGATATGATTCTTGTAGGCGATTCACTTGGGATGGTTATGTTAGGTTATGATACTACCGTACCTGTTACCATTGAAGACATGATTCACCATGCAAAAGCGGTGCGCCGCGGTGCAAAAGACACGATGGTTATCGTAGATATGCCTTTTGCAACCTATCATCAAAGTGTCGCTGATACGGTTCGCTATGCCAGTCGGATCATGCAAGAATCCTATGTGGATGGACTCAAACTAGAAGGTGGAATTGAAATTGTTCCGCATGTACAAGCTCTCGTACAAGCGGGAATACCAGTCTGTGGTCATCTTGGACTTACCCCGCAATCGGTATTGCAATTTGGGGGTTTTCGTGTTCAAGCTAGGGAACTACATGCGGCTCAAAAACTGCTAAACGATGCTATAGCTTTGCAAGCTGCAGGGTCTTTTATGGTCGTGCTAGAATGTATTCCAAGCGCATTAGGAACACTGGTTACTGAAACAATCACGATTCCAACGATCGGTATTGGGGCTGGAGATGCATGTTCAGGACAAGTTCTTGTATACCATGATCTGCTCGGACTTGGAGTGGATTCCCGTAGAGCAAAGTTTGTGAAAACCTATGCACAGCTAGGGGAGTCTGCAATTGCAGCCATTAAATCGTATAGGGATGAGGTAAAACAGCATGAGTTCCCTAATCAAGAGTATCGATACGATATTGCTGTAGAGGCCATTTCCTCGGTTAAAAAACATGTTCAAGAGGAGGAAAAGGCATGATTGTGTGTACAACTATCGATGGCATTCGCAGTAATATTCGCTGGTTACGAGCAGAGCGAAAGATAGGCGAATTATCTCCACGCATAGGTTTTGTACCAACAATGGGTTTTCTTCATGAAGGGCACGCCTCACTCATTCAAAAAGCGCGAGCTGAAAATGAGATTGTTATTGTGTCTATTTTCATCAATCCAAAGCAATTTGGGCCAAATGAAGATATTAATCGCTATCCGCGTTCACCGCAAGAGGATCAATTACTTTGTGAACAACTTGGTGTGGATGCTTTATTCACTCCATCGGTAGAGGAGATGTATGGTAAATCCGATATCTATACACATGTGCATGTGGATCTATTAGGAAACTTTTTATGCGGCAAATCGCGACCAGGACATTTTGATGGTGTGTGCACTGTAGTATCGAAATTATTTCATATCATCACACCAGACGCTGCTTACTTTGGTCAAAAGGATGCACAACAACTGCGCATCATCGAACAAATGGTCCATGATCTTTCTATGCCAATTGAAATTGTGTCTTGTCCTATTGTAAGAGAAGCGGATGGACTAGCAAAAAGTTCACGCAATGCGTACCTTTCAAAAGAAGAGCGTGCACTTGCACCAGAAATTTTTAACACAATGAAATGGATGAAGCAACAAATAATCTTGGAAGAAAACGACGTTCGACAAGTCAGAGTAGAAGCGATTCATCGACTAGAGGGATATCCTGGATTTAAAGTTGATTACGTGTCGATTGTTGATAAAAAAACGTTAGCTCCAGTAGATCATATAGATCATGTGTCCGGTACCTTACTAGCGGTTGCTGTCTATGTAGGAAATACGCGCCTTATTGATAATATAAATATTGCATAAGCAAGTTGCCAGGTAGGCAAACTAACAAAAAACCAGCGGCGGTGCTTGCTATGCTCTTTCATGAACCTTTTGAACGTTTAATGCGTGCAGTCTCCCGAATTGCCAAACAATTAGAGACAGCTGATGTACAACAACGGCAGTATCTCATCCAGGAACTAGAAGAATTACGAACTCTGTGTAATCCTTTTTTTGAAATGTGGTTAAGTTTTGAAGATCAAATTGAGGCTCTATATGAGCAATATGCACTTCCCCCCGAAGAAGGGGAGGAGTATGTTAAGCCAAAGCAGGTATTGCAGGGCAAAGACTCAACAGCTCACACGTCTGAATCTGCAAAACCATCACAAGAATTTATGGTGGAATTAGGCTCTACACTCCTATCTGAACAAGGTCATCAATTGTTTAGACGAGGACTAGGATACTTTGATTTGCTCATGTTTCCAGAATCAATTGTAGAATTTAAGAAAATTATTGAGATGGATCCTCACATGGTTATAGCACGTTTGTATCTTGCCATTAATTATATTGCTACAGAGCAATATGAAGAGGCGCATGTACATTTGTCGTTTGTTCAACAAGTGGCACAAGATCATCTTCTACGTGCTGCTGTGCACGATGCACGAGCGCAAATGTACATGCGACAAAATAATTACGAGCAAGCATTAGACGAACTTACCAGCTTGTTATCCATCAATCCATCATATAGTGACGCTTATTTTAATCATGCTGTATGTGCCTATCACACTGGAAACTTTACATTAGCGCAAGATAGTGCGAAAAAGGTACTTACAGAAAATTCAATGGATGTGGATGCTTGGAGAATCTACGGTTCAGCATTATTTGCAATAGGTAATATCCAATCCGCGTTAGCTGTATATGCAAAAATACGCAAATGGGTTCCGAAAAATCCGCAAATTGCCATTGAATTAGCAAAAATTTATGTTAGTTTGAAACGTATTCAAGAGGCTGAAACACTATTACATGAAGTAGAAAAGCATAGTCAAGTTCGTTCTGCCTACTATGGTTTACAAGGCGATATTGCTTTGTATAAAGGATTATCTAAAGAAGCAGTTGCTCTTTTTAAAAAGCAGGCTAGTCTCACACGTGCACCTATCTCCACACAAAGATTAGCATGGGCTTTATATGCGGATCAGAGATTTGATGAGGCTAGGCACTATTTTGAACAACATTATGAGCAGCATAAAGACTCCATATCAAGTGTAGTAGGGCTTGCACGAATAGCGAGCTATCAAGGTAATTCGGCTACTGCACGAGGATATCTGCAACAATTAATACGAGATAAAAGGTCGAAAGTACGGGCTATAGGATTATCTGAACTTGGTAGAATGTATCTTGAACATCAAGATATTGAACGAGCTAAACGATTTCTTTACAGTTCGCTTGCCATTGATCGCACCCAGGAAACAGCAATTGCTTTGCTTGGTTTGGCTATGCGACTTAGTGCCAATGATGCTACGTACAAGTCAAGTGAATCACTATCTACAAATAGCAGTGCTATATCTGGGATTGACAGTACGGCGTCACTCTCCGATACTTAAGTAACTACGGAGCTTAAGTTGAAAAGAGGAAATCATTTGCAGTACATCGTTCTAGACTTTAGTTTGCAAGATAAAGATCCAACTATTTCAATAGGAGAACTATCACTCTATCAATTGGATAGTCATCATGTAGACGGGAAACTATTGTTGACAGTTTCAATGCTACCCTCCGGTTTGTACGAAGTACAATTTAAAGATCGTGTAGAGATTGTGGAAACATTTGGACAAGTGTGGATTCATTGTCTACAACAGATAGCCAATCACATTGTTATTCTTTTAGATCAAAAACATAAACATCATCTCGATGTACTTGTTGAGCAGAGTGGATACATCCCGCTAGAGGATCAATCTATTTTATTCGTATCCTGGTTAAGTCAGCTTATTTTACCGCAAATCGCGCAACGCGAACCCAGTGCTATGTATCAAGCGCTTTATCCACATAACGAATCACACCATTCTAATAATGAAATGATAGTTGCAGTATTGAAGGGCCTTTTATCAAAATTAGCTGTACTTCCTGATATCACTTTACGCTCTATTTCCACATCAAAACCAGAATCGACTATATCTCGTGTTATACAAGCTGTACTTGCGGATCGTACACTTGAAAGAACGCCTAAAACACAGCACAAGGTCATTGAAGATATTGCATTTACTGTGGCACCAGAAGACATCATGGATGAAGAGGATAAAGTTCCTGCAGATTCGACAACTGAATCATTAGCACAGCAAAGCTTAACTACGTTGCGCACTCATTTTAAAGCGATAGGTGATTTTCCATATGAGAGCCGACAAGGTCAGGAACACATGATGGAACTAGTAGCTAATGCACTTGATACACGCACTCATTTGATCGTTGAAGCTGGAACAGGTACGGGAAAATCACTAGCCTATCTATTGCCAAGTGCCCTATTTACACATGCGGAACACGAAAAAGTAGTCGTTGCAACACATACCATTGCACTTCAAGAACAACTGTATAAGCACGACGTACCCCTTGTGTTAGAACCTTTAATGCAGGGAATAAGAACAGCTGTACTAAAAGGACGAAATAACTATATTTGCATGCGTAAATTGAGCCAAAATATTCATGAAATACAAGCATTAGCTTCGGATGAAAGAGATTATGATCTGCGACTAGCGGTATGGTTAACGCAAACTGAAACAGGTGATCGTGAAGAAATTGCATTCACTGAGCACGAAGAAGGGTACTGGAGAGATGTAGCAAGTGAAACGAATTCGTGTATTGCAAAACACTGTCCTTTTTTTAAGGATTGCTATTATTTTCGCGCGCGTCACAAAGCGGCTAGAGCTGATTTAATACTAACGAATCATTCACTTGTACTTTCTGATATTAAAGCTGATTCACGTGTGCTTCCAGCATATGATCGACTGATAATCGATGAGGCACACCAACTTGAAGATGTCGCGACAAAGCAATTTGGAGCGCAAATTGCAGAGGGGGATCTTCAAAGATTGCTTGAGCGTTTACTCAATGCAAGAAACGGTTTGCTACACGATGCAGAACGCTCTATCCAAGTAGATGTACAAAAAGGAATGGTAGATGGGCAAGTTTTTGCAACAGTTCTCACAAAACTTGGACGTGCACTATTGCGTACATCGCAAGATATACGTACACTATTTAGTGCCATCGCCATGTACACAGACTCTCTTGGCAATCTTTCGGGAGAGTTTAGATTGACTCCAGATCGTACAAACGCCCCTGCATACGAAGCTGTTATTCGCGCGGCTTCTGATATCGATGTATGCCGATCACTTCTGACTGAGTCTCTCACAGCATACGCCGTCCTTTCTGAAGAAACGGAGTTGCCTGATGCACTAAATCGTAAATTGGCTGATGTTTTTGGTTATGCTCGTGAGTTGCAACAGGGATTGACCATTTGTGCTGATGTCTTACTTTTGCGCCTATCTGCTGATCAATTTGTCGGTTGGATCGCGATTAATGGAAGACGGGTGTCACGTAAGATTTCTCTACACTTAGCTCCTCTGAGTGTCTCAGAAGTTTTATTACAGGAGTTATTTCGTAAGAAGCAATCCGTTATTCTTACATCGGCCACTCTTGCTGTAGCCAACTCTTTTCATTATTTTTTAGAACGAATTGGTATGAAGACCTTGGTAGAAGAAGGTAAGGCCAAAACAGAAATTGTTACATCACCATTTAATTATAAAAAACAATCGTTGTTATGTGTTGTCTCTGATCTTCCAGATAGTAAACAACAAGAAGAATTTCAAACTGAAGTGGGCAAGGCCATTACAAAAATAGCAACTGTAGCTCATGGAAGAACGCTTGTATTATTTACATCTCATCAAATGTTAGCGCAAACGTACGTCACTGAGCGCGATTCATTGCAAAAAAAAGGAATCACAGTCTTAGCGCAAGGATTTGACGACCATCGGAAAACTTATTTGATTGAAACGTTTCGTAAAGAGCCTCGAGCCGTTTTATTTGGCGTGAATAGTTTTTGGGAAGGAATTGATATTCGCGGTGATGATCTATCTTGTCTCATCATTGTTAAACTTCCTTTTGCGGTTCCAACACATCCGATCGTTGAAGCGCGCAGTGAGTTATTAACAAGACTTGGCAAGCGTCCATTTATTGATTATAGTGTCCCATCAGCAGCTATTCGATTCACTCAAGGATTTGGACGTCTTATTCGTTCAAAAACAGATCGAGGGGTGGTGTTTGTGTTGGATAAAAGGATTACTCAAACAAAGTATGGACGTATGTTTATTCGTTCGCTTCCAGATCCAGATGTCTATGAGGGAACATTGAATGATACATGTGCAAAAGCAATGGGTTTCTTGGATTCCACACAACAAGTTTATTCTCATTGATGTAGCAGGTATAGACTAAAGTAAAGAAGGTTATGGGATGAGAAATAAAATCACGAGTATATCACCTTCTATTATTCGCCGTTTGCCTATCTATTTACGGTTAGTTCAAGAGTTAAAAGAACAGTCTATACTCACTGTGTCATCTCAAGAAATGGGCGATCATTTAGATTTAAACCCTGCACAAATCCGGAAAGATTTAGCTTCATTTGGAGAGTTTGGACGTAAAGGAGTGGGTTACGATATATCGTATCTCGACTGGAAATTAAGGCAACTACTCAATCTTGATCGGCATATTGGGGTTGCACTCATTGGCGCTGGGCATTTGGGGATTGCCCTTTCTAATTATGCGCGCTTTCAATTAGAAAGAATAACCATTGCAGCTGTGTTTGATCGGGATCCACAAAAAATCGGAATGCAAATAGGTACATTAACTGTTGCTGATTTTAACGATCTCACAGTTATTTGTCAAAAGCAAGATTTACAGATGGGTATTATCGCAGTTCCTGCTTCCTCAGCTCAAGAAGTGTGTGATGCATTGGTTTCTGCTGGAATAAGGACTATTTTAAATTTTGCACCTGTTAATCTTAGGATTGGTCCAAATGTCCATCTGCGTAATACGGATGTTACAACGGAATTGCAAGCACTCGCATACTACTTAGATCAAAAATAAACGGTATAATAATAAAATAACGAATCGAAGGGAGTCAATCATACATATGATTCACGCAGACTATGCAATTATCGGGGGTACTGGGGTTTATGATCCGGCCCTACTAACTAATGCTCATGAAGAACAAATTGAGACGCATTACGGCATGGCAAATTGTACAATTGGAGAATTCAAAGGTAAATCCATTGCTTTTATGCCAAGACACGGGAAAGCCCATCATGTGCCACCACACCAAGTAAACTACAAAGCAAATATTCAAGCGCTAGTCGATATTGGTGTCAAACAGGTGTTTGCAACTGCGGCTGTTGGTAGTATGCGTCAAACCTTACCGCCGGGTGCTTTGGTTATTGTAGATCAATTTCTTGATTTTACAAAAAATCGACCATTGACTTTTTTTGAAGATGGAGAACCAGTGACACATACGGATATGACAGACCCGTATTGTGGTCGATTGCGACGACATCTTTCTAAAACCGCACAACAGTTAGGTATTGTTGCTGCTCCCGGTGGAACTTATGTATGTACAGAAGGACCACGTTTTGAATCACCTGCTGAAATTCGCATGTTTGCACAACTTGGGGGAGATGTTGTTGGTATGACATCGATTCCAGAAACTGTTTTAGCTAAAGAACGAGGATTATGTTATAGCACAGTAGCGATGGTGACCAATTACTGTTCTGGTATGACTGGAGCTCCGCTAACCCATCAAGAAGTATTAGATGAAATGGCGAAAAATGTTCATCAGATACGGACACTATTTTTTGAAGCCATTGCAACTCTAGACACAACCGTTGCATGTGCATGTGAGAGTGCTTCTGGGGCGATGTAATTGACTATCTGAATGGAAAAAAGGAGATAAGCAATATGAAATGGTTGATTGAAGATGTCGCCTATCTTGATGGTGTTCACAACACTTTCGTAGAACGAGGTTACATGGTGGTCAAAGATGCAATCATTGAAGACTTGGGTGCAGGAGATAGCCCGAGTTATGACGAATCTTACAAACGTATAAGTGGTAAAAATCGCTTATTGTTACCGGGATTTATTAATACGCACGGCCATGCGGCCATGTCACTGTTACGTGGCTATGCGGATGATTTACCGTTGCATGAATGGTTAAACGATGTGATATGGCCTGCAGAGGAGCTTCTAACTGCAGATGATATCGAGATTGGTACTCAATTAGCCATGTTGGAAATGATTGAAACAGGAACGACGACATTTACAGATATGTATGCGTCAATGGATCGAGTCGCGGAGGCTGTCATTGCCTCTGGCATGCGTGCAGTGCTTGGGCGAGGAATTATTGGGTTAGATGATCCATCCCTTGATAAATTAAAAGAAACAGAAGCATTTATTCGGACCTACGAAGGAGCGGGGGATGGTCGCATTAAGACGACCATTGCTCCCCATGCACCCTATACGTGTCCACCAGATTACCTTACCCATGTGATTAACCTCGCTGAGAAGGTTTCTGTTCCATTGCAAATTCACATTGCAGAGACTTCAAAAGAAGTAGCAGATTCGCTCTCCATGTACAACGCCACACCAGTGGAATCATTATATACTAGCGGGTTATTCCAATTTAAAGTAATTGGAGCACATTGCGTCCATTTGACAGATCATGATATGGACTTGCTTGCGCAGCACGATGTTCATGTAGCGCATAATCCAGGGAGTAATTTAAAACTTGGCAGTGGGATCGCACCACTTACAAAACTTTTACAACGGGGCATTGTTGTGGGCCTTGGGACAGATGGCGCTGCAAGTAACAATAAACTTGACTTGTACGAAGAGTTGCGCTTAGTTGCGCTGTTGCATAAAGGTGTAGAACAAGATGCCACTGCTATTGATGCTTTCACAGCACTGCGGCTTGCTACGAGTGAGGGTGCCAAAGCATTATTTTTAGAGTCTGGATTAGGTACTCTTACTAAAGGAGCACCAGCAGATTTTCAAATGATCGATAGTAGCGGACCCCGTTATTATCCGCGTCATAATTTGTTATCTCACGTCGTTTATAGTTCACATGCAGGTGATGTAACAGATGTCTTTGTCGCAGGGAAACCTTTGATGCGCAATCGTGAATTTCTAACCATTGATCAAGAAAAAGTATGTTATGAGGTCGGTCGTATTGTACAAAAATTTCCTCGCTATCAACGTGTGAACGTCTGATCAAACATAAATCGGTACAAAGATTTCACGTCACTAATTAGTTGTTCATACTCCATCGAAAGGAGTAGATCAGGCATTTTTTGAAGCAAATCGCGATCTGCTTGCGAAGAATTGTTTGGGATACTATGTGCCATTGAGCTTCACCTCCTGCCCATAGTATCACCTTCCGCTGCCCATAGCATGAGACGTAGGTTATGCCAACACAGAAAGGACTCCATACAAATGCGTGTATTAATTACAAATGATGATGGAATCCACGCTTCTGGCATTCAATCATTGGCAAAGCATTTTTCTTCTTTTTCAACAGTTACTGTCGTAGCACCAGACCGTCAACAAAGTGCCACTAGTCACTCCATTACTTTGCATAAACCACTACATGTAGATGAAGTTCGCATGGGGGCAAACATTCGTGCCTTTCAGGTTAACGGCACTCCAGCTGATTGCGTAAAATTAGCACTCGGAGCGCTTTGTAATGAACCTCCAGATCTTGTATTAAGCGGTGTCAATAGTGGCGCCAATCTGGGATTAGATATTGTCTATTCAGGGACTGCATCTGCTGCCGGGGAGGCAGTGTTACAAGGGTATCCAGCCATTGCACTCTCAGTGACAAAACCTCCATTTGACTATACAGCGAGCGTACAGATAGCGACTATATTGGCCCATAAACTCATGCAGCACGGAGTGCCATCAGACACGTATTTAAATGTGAATGTACCACCGTTACCCTATGAAGAATTACAGGGAATCGTGATCACTCGAATTGGTGTTCGCAAGTATAAAAATGCATATGAGCAACGAATAGATCCTTTAGGAAGAACTTATTATTGGCAAGCTGGACAAATTGTTAAAGTGCATAATGAACCTGACACAGACGTTCACGCCATTGAGGCTGGCAAAGTAAGTGTCACTCCTGTTCATTTTGATTTTACAAACGGGCAAAGCCTTGTTACACTAAACTCGTGGCAACTCACCCTATGAGGAGAGACGAAAACTATTTATGGATCAGATAAATCGTGTTCTCGCAGTTAAGGAAGTGGAAGGATCAGCTGAGCTTTATGTCTTAATTGATTTTTTAAATCGCAACCTAAAAGATAAAGATGTAATTTTTGGACTTGCAAAAGCAGATCATCCTGGGAAATACACAGTAACCATCTATAGGACGGACGTATGAGAAATAAAATTGCTTACACTGTCATGAGCGTTAGCGTTATTTTTATTTGTGTGGTTGTTCTACTGCTTGTGTGGCTACTGCCACTGCTTACAGCTACTAATAACACTCTGTCAACAGCTACAGAGTTTGCACTTGATCATACACCATTGCAGCATGTAGAAGACTCGCAAATTTATACAGGTGATCCTTCTGATGTGACTGTAACAGGAACAGATTCACTTGGAAGGACCTTATATGTGTTTGTTCGACATCACGAAGCTACTATTGTCTATCAAGATCAAACAGTATCTGAATCTCGTGCAATCGATGCAGTCCATGCATTGCATCTGCCTATTGCTTCGATTGTGTCAGTCATACCTGGACTTATCGACAAAAATTTAGATACGCCTTTATCCAATAAAGCGAGTGGTAACGCAGTGTGGCAAGTGACAGCACGACTTGCAGATGGAGGCTTTTTATTTGCTTATGTAGATATGTATACAGGAAAGCTTTTTTATGATTTTCAAACGAATCATATTCCTCAAGTGGAATAATCCGCGCAACAAAGGAATTTCTATGTCTTCTTGGTCTACTTTGCGGGCTGCTCTTCCCATTGATAAATGGTATACTCTTACTAGATCATTTGAGGGAGAGTGGTTCATTTGTCGAGGATTCGCATGTTACCGGCACTTGCTGCACTTCTTCTAACATTGATTGTGCTATTTGGAGGTCTCCAAGTCTATCGCACATATGATGTTATTCAACCACTAGAAGATCATCTTTCGCACATTCCAGAAGTTCATGATGTACAGGTGAACGAAACTTCTCAGACTCCGTCTGTCACAGTTTCCTTAGGTCCTGTACAAGATTTACAAACCACTTATATGCAAATTCAATCGGATGTGGCGTCTAGTTTAGGCGGCCCCATTAATATCATATTAAAAGATCATCCATCAAAAGTCCTCACGAATGTATTTGAAAACATACAACCCATCTTAAATCAAGGGATTGCTCAAGGCATGTATGTATCTATGATTAAAGAACTAGATGCATCAGCTAAAGAACAGCATGTACAATGTACAGTTACTATGAACAGTCAAGATATTTTTATTCAACTCACTCAAAATAAAAATTACTTGTACAGTATTGTGCCTTATACCAATAAGGCACTAGGGGGGGATGGACAGTGAGGGATTGGCTCATTGGATTTGCTGTTGCCTTAGTCATCTTCTTAGCGGTCATTGGGATTAATGTATTGCCTGTACTATTGCTGATAGCTGTTGGATTTGCCATATATACGCTCATGGAGCGACGTCAAATGATGGCACCTACTGGTTCCAAAGAGACAGCTGTGCGACATGCAATTAATTTTGATCATATCGGTGGTCAAGATCATGCTAAACGCGAGTTAATGGAAGCACTTGATTTTTTGCGTTATCGAGAAAAGATACGATCATTAGGTATTCGACCATTAAAGGGAATCTTATTGACAGGGCCTCCAGGCACAGGTAAGACATTAATGGCAAAAGCGGCTGCCACATATACTGATTCAGCCTTTATCTCGGCTTCTGGTAGTGAATTTGTGGAGATGTACGTTGGTGTTGGAGCTCAGCGTGTTCGCGATATTTTTCGTCGTGCAAGGCAAAGTGCTCGCAAAGAAGGTAAAGATAGTGCAATCGTTTTTATTGATGAAATTGACGTAGTGGGCGGAAAGCGTGGTGGTCATAGCCACCAAGAATACGATCAAACATTAAATCAATTACTGACTGAAATGGATGGCATGCAGACGACGCAAAGTCCCATGGTTCTTGTCATAGCAGCTACTAATCGCTCGGATATTCTAGATAGTGCACTTCTTAGACCAGGTAGATTTGATAGGCAGATTCGTGTAGACCTACCTGATAAGGATGGTCGATTGCATATTCTACGCATTCAAACTAAAGATAAACCACTTGCTAGTGATGTGGATTTAGAGCACATCGCTCGTGAATCTTACGGGTTTTCTGGTGCGCAATTAGAAAGTTTATGCAATGAAGCGGCTATTATTGCTTTACGTGATAATTCCACACAAATTACTCAAGCTTATTTTCGCGATGCGGTCGATAAAGTGTTGATGGGAGAGAAGACAGGCAGGCATCCAACTTCTGATGAATTATTTCGAGTTGCAGTTCATGAACTCGGTCATGCTATTGCATCTGAAATGATGCGCCCATTTTCTGTATCGCATATTACGATTGCGCCACGTGGTAACGCGTTAGGGTTTGTGCGACAAATCCCTGAAACAGACGGTTATCTGTATACAAAAGAACAATTGGATCAGCAAGTCGTCGTAGCTCTAGGTGGTGCAATGGCTGAAAGCCTAGTGTTTAATAACCGCTCAACAGGAGCACAAAATGATTTTTTACAAGCCAGTCGTATAGCTAGAACAGAAGTGATGTGTGGCCTCAGTCGCATGGGGATCGTAGCTGAAGAGCACTTGCCAGACGGTATTTTAGACGAAGAAGTGCGTTTTATTCTCTCTGAGATTGAGCAGCGGACAAGAGAAGTACTTACCCCGTTTGCACAAGATCTTCATGATTATGCACAATATGTTGTGGCGACGGAAAGTATTGATGGAACTGAATTTCGCGAATGGTTGACAGAGTGTAAAGATCGCTTCGTTTCAACATCATTACCTGAAACGTACTCAGTCACGACTTCGGAACAGTTGGTGGAACCCAGTGAAATAACGCGCCTAGCTAACTAATGATTTGTCAAGAATTATATAAACTCCTGCGATGATTTGCATTGTAGGAGTTTTCTTTTTAGAATATGTACAGTTACTCTATGATGAAACTGATTTTTTATAGCCAATAGATCATAACTATCTTATGGAGGTTTACTACATGGTTCAAACGGTTCTTATTAAACATTTACCAGAACATATTGATCAAACAGTTGTTATTCAAGGTTGGTTACACACTAAACGGTCATCAGGGAAAGTGGCCTTTCTCCAATTGCGCGATGGCAGCGGATTTGTGCAAGGCGTTGTAACGAAAGCAGATGTTACTGAAGAGGTATTTCACAATGCAGTATCACTTACTCAAGAGAGTTCAGTACAGATTCAAGGAGTAGTTGTTCGTGATGAACGAGCACCTTCTGGAGTAGAGTTGCAAGTTTCAAATGTAGAAATCATTCATGAGACACACGATTATCCGATCACTCCTAAAGAACACGGCGTAGATTTTTTACTGGATCATCGTCATCTTTGGATTCGCGCTCCTAGGCAAAGAGCGATTTTGAAAATTCGCGCAGAAATTATAAAAGCTATTCGCGCCTTTCTTGATGAAAATGAGTTCACGCAAGTAGATCCGCCTATTTTAACGCCATCTTCATGTGAAGGAACAACCAATCTATTTCATACAGAGTATTTTGATCGCGATGCTTTTCTTACTCAAAGTGGTCAGTTATACATGGAAGCTGCAGCATTAGCATTTGGCAGAGTGTATTCGTTTGGCCCTACTTTTCGTGCAGAAAAATCTAAAACAAGGCGTCATTTAATTGAATTTTGGATGATTGAACCGGAAATGGTTTTTACTACTCATGAAGAAAGCTTAATCGTACAAGAACAATTGGTGTCTCATATTATTCAACACGTACTGACTAATTGCTCGGTTGAACTAAAAGCCATTGGACGCGACACCTCGATTTTACAGAAGTATGTGGCGCCATTTCCTAGAATCACATACGATGATGCCATTGCATTATTGCAAAAAGATGGGCATGACATTACTTGGGGAGAAGATTTTGGAGCACCACATGAAGCAGCTATTGTAGAACATTTTGAACGTCCTGTCTTTATAGAAAAATTCCCGACATCCATTAAGGCTTTTTACATGAAACCCGATCCAGAGCGTCCAGAGGTCGTTTTATGTGCTGATTTACTTGCGCCAGAAGGGTACGGTGAGATCATTGGTGGATCCCAACGTATTGATGATCCCGAACTTCTTTTGGCACGTTTTAAAGAACATGATCTGTCTGAAGAAGATTATGCGTGGTATATGGATCTTAGAAAATATGGATCTGTGCCACATGCGGGCTTTGGGCTAGGGTTAGAACGGACCGTAGCATGGATATGTGGACTGGAGCATGTTCGTGAAACCATTCCCTTCCCACGCCTGTTATATCGCCTCTATCCATAGGACAGTACACGTCATATGGGGAGGATATTTTCTGGAAGTATAGACCCTCCAGAAAATATCCTCCCCATAAAAATTCCCCTATTAGCGTTCATAGGAGAATGGTATACTGATAGCGGAGGTGGTACCTCGTGACCAATAAACCCCTCGACCAAGCATTAGATGCGTTAGAGGAAAGTTATGCTACATTCCCATATATTTTATTTCAGCGTTATCATTCGATAGGGTTAAGTGATGAGGAATTTCTCGTTATCATTCATATTATTGCATCACAACAAGTGGAACATTCCTTTCCAAGATTAGATGACTTAGCTTTGCGCATGACCTTATCTAAAGAACGCATAGCTGTTATTATTCAAGGATTAATGGGGCAGGGGCTGTTGTTACATCAACATGAACGTGTGAGTTTACGGCCATTGATAGAACGCCTTCTGGGACTAGAAAATCGCTCAAATACAGTTGCTCTCATTTACAATCGCTTTGAAGAAGAATTTGGAAGATTGTTATCTCCACTTGAATACGAACAAATTATGCAATGGATTGATGAGGATCAATATCCACAATGGTTAATTATTGAAGCGCTAAGAGAGTCGGTATTGGCTGGCGTTTATAATTTTCGCTATGTAGATACTGTATTGACAGATTGGTCTAGAGCTAATCTGAAATCTGAGCAACAATTACAAGAGTACAGACAAAATTATCGTGCTCGTTCAGGTGATCGAACGAATAAACGTTTGAACACAAAAACGAATGGGCAACGTTCAAAAACAGATTTTAGTCAGGACAAAGCACGTATTGGGGACGCTAATAAAGAACAAATTGTTCCTGCTGTACAACCGGGGAAATACGAACGATTTTATGAAGTATTTCGAAAAAAGGATGGTTCAGAGCAAAGAGAGACATCACCATAACACATGTTGACAATAAGGGCGCAAGTCCTTTATTTTTTTATAAACTAGTTAACATAATGTATATTATCGGACGTTGATTTAGTGCCATCACATATTGACGGAAAGTTTCGCGTATTGTGCTCTCGTCGCTATTCGACAAACTAAGACATCGTTCGCTATTTACAGGCATCTGACGACATTGTTTAATAAGGGATGTCATATTCATTCGTTTATATTACTCGTATAGGAGCCAAACCTACTTATGCACTCAAACGATCAAAATTATTGCAAAGCATCATCAGAAAATGCTAATGAATATTGTCATCACATATGTGGCGCTTATGGTTCAGCACTTTGTCCAAGTTGCCCTATCGAAAAAATGAGACAAGAATTTGTCCTAGAACAAATGAAAAACCTCATGCAACAACGACTACTTCGTGAGGTGTGTTTGATCGAACAAAATTCCTTGCATACGACTGAGTTTATTTGTTTAGACTAAATATACCATAACAAGTCGTTTAGTAGCAGACAGGAGACGCGTTCGTGATCTACCCAGCCATAGTGAAATTGATGATCGTCAGTCAGTTGTTTTTTACTTTATCAGCATCACAAACCGAATTTTCCGATCCTGAACTATTGCATAGAGTTGAAACGACACAGAAAATAGTTGCCTTTACTTTTGATGACGGACCAGATCCCCTATACACAAAGCAAATCGTACAACAATTAACTAGTCATCATGCACATGCTACTTTTTTTGTCATTGGACGTAAAGTTGCACAATATCCAAATATTATAAAATATGAAGTTGAAAAAGGAAATGAAGTTGGTAATCATTCTTTTTCACATGACCTACATTGGAGTTCACCAAGTGCTGTTCAAGAGATCAAATTAACTCAAGAACAAGTATACCGTGCCACAGGGATCTATCCAAAGTACTTTCGACCTCCAATGGGGATCATCAATCCACTCATAAGGCAAGCTGCTAAACAGGCTCATTTGCGCATCGTGCTTTGGGCATGGGATCAAGATACAAGAGACTGGAATGGACGTATCGCCTCCTCTATTACTCAACACGTATTAGATCATATACACCCAGGGGATATCATCTTATTCCATGATGGAGCTAGCAAACAAACTAATACTGTGCAAGCGTTAAAGGTTCTTTTACCGGCCTTAGAACGTAAACAATATAGAGTGGTTACAATTAGCGAACTTTTACAATTATCAAAGTAACAATTCATGGTATTTTTAATACCAACTGTGCAATAAAACAATATCTACTCGACGGTTGGATTGTCTTCCTGCCGCAGTTGCATTCGTAGCTATAGGACGATATTTGCTAAATCCTTGGGCGGATAACCGAGTTGGATTTACGCCTCTTGTAATGAGATAAGAAACTACACCTGCCGCACGGTCGGTTGATAGATACCAATTGGAAGGAAATTGTTGCGTTCTAATGGGGACACTATCTGTGTATCCGTTGACTTGAATGCTTGTTGTCACTTTATTTAAAAATGGAACAACCCCTTGTAGAATCTCTAATGCTTGTGGCCGTAATTGATCTGATCCATTGTCAAATAAAACATCAGAATGAATGGCTATCCTTATACCTTTAGGTTCATCTACTGCTTGCACGCTAGCTTGTAAATGATGCGCTGATATGTACTGCTCTAACTCCCTATAGATATCAGAAAATAAGTGATTTTCTTTTATAATCGCAGCGATCTGATCTTGTTGCGCTACAGTGAGTGAGGTATTTTGTAATAGACTTTTATTAGCACCTTCTGAACTAAAAGTGATCGGATTACTCGAACCAGAAAGTGCATCATGAAGTGATTCTGCTAACTGTTGAAATTTACCTTGATTTAAACTTGCAATACTATACATGATGATAAAAAAAGCCAATAATAAAGTGATTAAATCTGAATAGGTTAGCAACCAACGTTCTGAATTTTCCTTTTTAATCTTTGGACCTCTTGAACGACGCGAACTCATCTATGTAGTTCTCCCTTTAGCACTATGCCCATAATTTCGATCTGTAAAGACCTTCATTAATTAATTCCACTTATCTTGCTGAATTCCTGCCAAAAAAATAGGTTTAGTAGCAGTAAACAGCCACTAAACCTATTTTTATATAGTTGTATGATAACGTTAACGGTTAAAGGAAGTAAATGTAAGACTAAAACCAGTTGGCCATACTTGAATTTGCGGTTGTTGTGTTTGTTGGAATTGTTCTTGTATTTGTTGGGTTTGTTGATTGATCCATTGTTGCCACTGCTGTAGCATTTGAATGCCTTGCGTAGCAGACGGAAAGTTAACTGCGCTTGGCCATGAGTTGCTATTACCCCAACTAAATCCATTGCCTTGTCCAAATCCATTTCCGAATCCATTGCCAAATCCATTAATACCACTAATTGTTCCAATACCAGGAATGATGAAGGTTCCTCCCCCACTCCCATCTCCACTAACGCTTTGTAGACCATTTTGAGAAAAATTCTTCATAACAGTACTAAAACTCTCACCATTTCCTGTTAATTGCGTAGGTAAAACTTCAGGTAATCCCATGCCACCAACCATTTCTAATGGTTCAACTTGGTGATCACTAGCAGAGATGGCCTGACCATTGACAGTCGCATCTTGATAGGTAATTGTCCCCATATCACCAAGTGGCAATAAGGTATGACTTTGATTGGAAGGATCTTCACTAATCCACTCGGCTGAGGATCCAACTCCATTTGCATAAGAGGAACTTAAATGCACGGTTACCGATCTAGAATACGGTTGACCATTTTGTGGTGTCACTGTAACGACAAGTTTCCATGTATTTTGCCCAATAGGCTCAATTTGCGAAGACACTTGATCACCAGCAGATACAGGAACCATTTGCCTTGCTGCTCCAGGTAATTTCTCCCAAAAAACATAGGATGTTTGTTGTCCGTTTTGCATTTGTTCAACTGTGCCCATCTGCAATAAATCATGACTAGATACGCCACCTAGACCTATCCATTGTGCGTCATTTCCATTTGGATTACCTGATATCTCAGGCACTGTCCAACTACCAGTTACACTGTTTTCACCATTAGATTGCGGTGTGGGTTGTACAACATATCCCGCCCAGTTTTGAGAAGTACCTGTTTGTAATGGGAATGACATCTGATCTGAGGAAAGTTGGTTTACAGTAGCTCTACTCGTTTGTACGTGTTTCACCGTAACCCCGGGAAAAATCCAGGGATTATTTAGATGACTTACATTTCCCAAAAGAGAAAATGCTCCGATTCCTGCAATACCCATCACTACTAATGTACCAATTCGTTTAGGTTTTCTCGAATTCATTGTTTATTCCTCCTAGTATATTAATGTCACGTACTCCAAAGAGTTTTGAGATAAAATTCTCGTAGTGGTCGGGGTACTACGAATTCCTCCTTGGGACCATTGGTTCTCGATCTTGAGAGTGTAGTCCCCGCCT